>DATHJQ010000001.1:0-3364 GCA_035286505.1 Solirubrobacteraceae bacterium
TGACAGCTCGGGAGCGGGCACGTCCGTCAGGGTAGGCGCAGCGACGATCGCGCGCGCCCGGCTCGGCGCGGACGGCCCTCCACGCTCTAGGGTACGCCGCCTCATGTCCGGCGAGCCGTGGCTGATATTGCCGACCTACAACGAGGCCGAGAACGTGGAGGCGATCGTGCTCGCCGCGGCCGACGTGCTCTCGCGCGCGCCGGCTTCAACCGCCGACGGCGACGGCTTCAACGTGCTCGTCGTCGACGACGGCTCGCCCGACGGCACGGGCGAGATCGCCGACCGTCTCGTCGCGGAGCACTCTTGGATGCACGTGCTGCACCGCGCCGAGAAGAACGGCATCGGCCCCGCCTATCTCGCCGGGTTTCGCCACGCGCTCGACCACGGCGCCGGCTATCTCATGGAGATGGACAGCGACTTCTCCCACGACCCCGCCGACCTCGCGCGCCTGCTCGCGGCGGTCGATCGCCGGGCGCCCGGCAGCGCCGACCTGGCGCTCGGCTCGCGCTATGTGCCCGGCGGCGGCGTCAGCGACTGGGGCTGGCTGCGCCGCTTCATCAGCGAGGGCGGCTCGACCTACTCGCGCTGGGTGCTCGGCCTGCAGGTGCGCGACCTGACCGGCGGCTTCAAGTGCTTTCGTCGCGAGGTGCTCGAAGCGATCCACTTCGACGGCGTGCGTTCCCACGGCTATGCCTTTCAGGTCGAGCTGACCTACCGCGCCGTGCGCGCGGGCTTCGCAGTCGTCGAGGTGCCGATCGTCTTCCGCGACCGCCAGCAGGGCCAGAGCAAGATGTCCTGGCGAATCGCCGCCGAGGCCATGTGGCTCGTGCCGCGACTGCGCTTCCGATAGCTCGCACTGCACGCCGGCGCCGCGGGTCGGAGTTGCGCGCCCCTGCGCGCCGGCCGCGACGTGCGCGTCGCGGTCGGGCTGCGCGGAGGCCGCGCGCAGGGTCGTGCGGTCGCGCCGTAGGCCCCGCCGCGGGCCGAGCCGCAGGCGGGCGGCACGCGGCTTCAGCTCGCGCCGGCTGCGGCCGATGCAGGACATCGATGGATGCCTCGGCCTACGCCTTCGCGCATGGCGTACGCCACACGCGCGAGACGCTGCGCACGTGGCGGGCGGCGCCGCTTGCCGTGCTCGCTCGCTGGACCGCCGGCTCTGCGCTCGCCGCCGGCGCGCTGCTCGTGGCGGTGTGGATCGTCGCCTCGCTCGACGACGGCTTTCAGCAGATCATCGTCCTGCGCCCGCCGTTCGCCGTGGGCGGCCTCGGCGACGTAGGGCAGGTGCTCGCGCGCAACTGCCTCGTGCTCGCGCTGCACGCGATGGCGTGCGTCGCCGGCTTCATCGCCGGCAGCTCGCTGCCGCTGCAGGTCGAGGGTCGCTCGGGCCTCTCGCGCTGGCTGCACGAGCACGGCGGACGCGTCGCAATCGCCTTCGTCGCGCTCGCCACCGCCTTCTCGCTGAGCGCCCAGGCCTACCTTCTCGGCCACACGCTCGGCGGCGTCGCCGCCTTCCTGCGCGTGTCGCCCGGGCTGCTGCTGCTAAGCGTGCTGCCGCACGCCATCCCCGAGTTGATCGCGCTGTTCCTGCCGCTCGCCGCGTGGATCATCGCCAGCCGCCGCGGCGAGTGGGAGCAGCTGCTCGCGGCGACCGTCGTTACGGTCGCCATCGCCCTGCCCGTGCTCGTCGTTGCGGCCTTCATCGAGGTCTACGTCTCGCCGCACCTGTTCACGACGCTCACGCACATCCACGCGCCGATCGTGCGCCAATCCCAAGGCTGGCTGGTCACCGTCCACTAGCTCCGCCGCGTGTCCCGGCCGGTAGTGCATCATTTTGGATTCGCCTCCAGGTTGGACCGCTGGTAGCCTCGGATGTATGCCTGACCGCTCGCGCAGACCCAGGGACCCGAACCAGCTCGCCAAGCTCGTTACGGACATCGCCACAGGCGAGGTCGAAGACACACCAGAGGACGGCGGTAAGAACCCGGCGGCGGTCGCACTTGGACGCAAAGGCGGGTTGAAGGGCGGCAAGGCGCGCGCCGAGAGGATGACGCCAGAGCAGCGCAGCGAAGCCGCCAAACGCGCCGCAAGCGCTCGCTGGCGCAAGCCGGGGTAAGCAGTCCGTCCGGCGCTCGTGACGTTAATGCTTGCTCAGCAAGCATCGACCACGGAGGCGCGAAGTGCCCAAGCTCAAAGACGTAGCCGACCACGCTGTAGAGGGCGGTCATGCGCGAGCCGCATCGCTCACCGCGACGGAACGAAGCGAGATCGCAAAAGCTGCGGCGCAGGCACGTTGGCGCAAGGCCGGCGATTCCGACGCCGCCGAGGACCAGGAGCAGGAGCTGGATCTCCTGGCGCCGCTTAAGCGGCCACTGGCCGCGACGACCGACAAGCCCTACTCCATGTTTCGCGGCACGCTCACAATCGGCGAGGTCGAGCTTCAATGCCATGTGTTGAACGATGGTCGGCGCGCACTCACCCAGCGCGAGGTCGTGCGCGCCCTATCCGGCGGCCGAGTGAGTGGCAGCTATCTACGCAACATTCCCGGATATGACGTCGAGGCGCTGCCGGCGAAGGTCATCGTGTTCACCGTGCCGGGCGGCTCGCCGACCAACCACGGCTTTGAGGCGACCCTGCTGATCGAGATCTGCGAGGCGTACCTGCAGGCTCGCGAAGATGGCACGCTCGGACCGAACCAGGATCACATCGCTCGCGCCGCCGACCTGATCGTGCGCGCCTGTGCCCGCGTTGGCATCGAGGCACTGATCGACGAGGCGACCGGCTATCAGGAGGTACGCGCGAAGAACGCCCTGCAGGTCAAGCTGCAGCTTTTCATCGCCGAGCAGATGGGCGAGTGGGCGAAGCGCTTCCCTGACGAGTTCTGGGTGCAGCTCGCGCGGCTTGAGGGCGTGAAGTACTCAGGCCGCAAGCGACCCTGGCGCTGGGGCAAATACGTGATGCAGTTTGTCTACAACGCGATTGACCCGGACGTGAGTCAGCGCTTGGCGGAGGTCAACCCAGATCCGGCCAAAGGCCACAACCACCACCAGCATCTGACCGACTTCGGGCAGAAGGAACTGAACGACCACCTCCAACAGGTCATCGCCGTCATGCGTCTGTGCAACGACATGGATGACTTCCGGCGGAAATTCCCGCGCGCCTTCCCCACCGGGCCGATGCAGCTTGAGTTCGCGGGGGTCGATTGGGAGGGCTAAGCAAGCATCGAGGCCGTGCGCGAGCACAGGGCGTTTTCGGTGGTCGGACAGCCAATAAGTCGCATGGCCAAGCCAATTTCTGGCGCGCGAGAAAAGATTGATAGCTGCTTGACAATGCCAGACCGCTCAGGCATAATGTTCAGTATGAACCG
>DATHJQ010000002.1:0-16193 GCA_035286505.1 Solirubrobacteraceae bacterium
CGAGAGGATCGGGATGTTGTCGTAGGGCTTGACCGGTGTCCCGCACGCGGGGCACTGCGACGCCGGAGCCACCAGCGACTGGCGGCGGGGCATCCGGTAGGCGACCACGTTCAAGAACGAGCCGGCGATCGCCCCCATCACTCCGGCGAATGCAACGGCGTCCATGGTGACTGATCGACCGGCATACGAGCGCACTTGAATAAGGGCGTCGCGTGCGTCGGCCGGCCCACGTGTGACGACGTGTGGCGTTGAACGAAAGTCGGGGGGCGGCCAAAACGGCCGCCCCCCGAGGCGCTGCTCAAGCGTCTGAGGCCGTCGGCCTCATAGCTGTGACTACCAGGTACCGGAGCTGTTACAGCCACCCGACCCGGCGGTCGCGCAAGAGCGTTTGATTTCGCCGTTTGATTCGCGTTTGATGGTGAACGTGTTACCGCTCGCAGCAACTGCTTTCGCGGTCACCGTGTAGCTGTTCGCCGTACCCGACGCGGCGCTGACGTAGGCGTTGCCGCCCGTTTCCGACGTCGGAATCGTTTTTTCAACGGCGTTCAGTTCGGTCGGGCTGACTTTGCCGTATTCGCCGTTGTTTTCGGTTCCGATCGTCTCCGCCGTCGTCTGAGCCGTACGGGCCAGCTCCTTCGCCGAAGCGTCGTTGGCCTTGCCCTTCTGGTTCAGGAACGAGGGAATGGCGATCGCGGCAAGGATGCCGATGATCAGGATCACGACCAGAAGCTCGATCAGGGTGAAACCACCCTCGTTGCTCAAGCGCTGGCGCAGTCGATACAACATGTGAATCCTCCTAGGATCCGGTTACAGAGCGCCAGCTCTTGGCCCATCGCCCGCAAGTGGCGATACGTCCCCCGGTCTGCCGATTTGTGACGATCGGCTTGCGAGGTCCGTCGGCTTTGCTACACACCTATTCAGGTGTACTGCCCTGGCACCTCGACACTGGCTTTGTCAGCCGGTGCATCGACCGCGAAGTGAGTGATCTTTAGTCATGCATCCCCGCTGGACGCATGCACTATTGCGCCCCCGCCGCCGACGATTGCCGCTTTACGGCCTGCTATCCGGACTCGTCGGCCTGAGTCTGGGACTCATCGGCCTGCGCCGGCTCGTCGCCGAGCCATTTGGCCTGAGCGTCCACTGCGGCCAGGCGCACGCCGCCGCCCTCGCACCACGGGCACGTGACGGTGCTCGGGGCGCCTCCGAGGTTGGAGATCACCTTGCCGGTGCCGCGGCAGGGCATACACTCCCGCGGCACTTGGGACTCCTCGGTTCGATCTGCGCTGTCGTCTTGCTCGCTCGCCACGAGGCGATGACACTAGCGTCCCGCGCATGAGAAAGCCCGTCCGGGCGTACGAGTGGGCGCTGCTCGGCGTTATCACCGCCGCCGCGGCGGCTCTGCGCCTGGTGCTGATCGGCAAGGTCCAGCCCGACCCTTTTTACGACGCCGCCGTGCGCAGCATGGGGCTCTCCTGGCACAACTTCTTCTTCGGCGCCTTCGAGCCCGCCGCCAGCGTCTCGATCGACAAGCCGCCGGTGGACCTGTGGCTGCAGGTGCTCAGCGTCAAGCTGTTCGGCTTCTCCAACAGCGCGCTGAAGCTTCCCGAGGCCTTCGCCGGCATCGCCGCCGTGCCGCTGCTGTTCCTCGTCGTCAGGCGCATGTGGAGCACGACCGCCGGCCTGGCCGCGGCGGTCTGCTTGACGGTGCTGCCCGTCGAGGTGATCACGTCGCGCAGCGACACGATGGACGCGGTGATGATGGCGCTGATCGTGCTCGCGCTGCTGCTGATCCTGCGCGCCTGCGACACCGGCCGAGCGCGCTGGCTGTTCGCAGGCGCAGCGGTGATGGGCCTGGCCTTCGACGTGAAGATCCTCGAGTCGCTCGTCGCGCTGCCGGCGCTCGTCGTGGTCGCGCTGCTCGGCTTCCCCGCGCCGCCGGCGCGGCGGATGCTGAAGATCGCAGCCGCGGGAGCGGTTTACGTGGTCGTCGCGCTGGCCTGGCTGACGGCCACCCTGCTCGTACCCGCGCACGATCGCCCATGGGCGATCGGCTCGACCAACGGCAGCGCGTGGAACGCCGTGTTCGTCTTCAACGGCACCGAGCGCCTCGGCGGCAAATCGCCCGAACCCCAGTTCACGGTCTATGAACCGGGGCACAAATACCCAGTTGCGACGCAGTCCCAGCGCGACCACATCCCGATCGTCACGCCGTCGCCGACGCGCCTGCTCGCGCGCATCGGTCCGCTGTCGGGCGAGCGCCTGGGCATGCAGCTGCTCGCCGCGCTGCTGCTCGGCATACCCGCGCTGCTGTGGGGCGTTCTGCGCCGTCGCGTCGCCGTCGGCGACGATGACGAGCGGGCCGGCGACGGCCAGGACGACGGCGACGGCGAGGGCGGGCGGCGGATGCGCATCGCGGCGGCCGCAGGCCTCGCGGTGTGGCTGCTGACGGGCATCGTGCTGTTCAGCCACATGGCCCGCCTGCATCCACGCTACGTCGAGGGGTTCGTGCCGGCCGTCGCCGCGACGCTGGGCATCGGCGCCGCGTGGGCCAGCCAGGCGCGCGGGCGCGCCCGGCCGATCGTGCTCCTCGTGAGCCTCCTGGGGGTCGTCGTGTACGGCCGATGGCTGCTCTACGAAACCTCCTCGGAGTGGTGGATCTCCTTCATCGCCGCGCTCAGCGCGCTCGCGCTGGCGGCGCTCGCCAGGTGGCCGGCTGCGCCCGGCCGGCTGCGCTCGGCAATCGCGCCCATGGGCGTGCTCACGGCCACGCTCTGCGCGGTGCTGGCGATCTCCGTCGGCACCGACATCACGGCGATCGACAACCACGTCAGCGACGCGGGCTACGTCGGCGCCCTGCCCGTCGAAGAGCAGCGCCTGGTGAGCGGCTACCTGCGCGCCCACCAGGGTGGCGCGCGCTATGAGGTCGCCGCGCAGTCGGCCACGCAGATCGGCTCGCTGATCGTGCAGGACGCGCGCCCGATCGTGATCCTCACGAGCTACAGCGCGCGCGTGTTCACGACCGTCGACGAGCTCAAGCGGCTGATCGCCGCCGGCGAGGTCCGCTACGCGTTCTTGAACTCCCCGTGCCCCCACCCGACGAGCTCCACCGCCGCGAAAAACCCGGCCTGCTCGGCGCCCGCACAGTGGATCCGCGCCCACGGCGCCGACGTCTCGCGCAGCGCCCGCCTGGACCGGGGCAAGGTGCTGTGGCGGCTCCCCGGCGTCCAGCCATGAACGGCGACGGCTCGTCGCTGCGCGTCGCGGCGGACATGGCCCGCGCGTCCGGACGCCTGGCGCTGGACACCGAGTTCGTCGGCGAGGGCCGCTACCGCACGTTGCTGTGCCTGATCCAGATCGCCGTCGCCTCGCCAGACGGCGGCGACAAGCGCATCGACCTGCTGGACCCGCTGGCCGAGGGCTTCGACGGCGCGCCGCTGGCCGCGCTGCTTGCCGACCCCGCGGTGGAGGTGGTCCTGCACGCGGGACGCCAGGACGTCGCGCTGGTGCGCCGCGTGCTCGCCACTGAGGTGACCAACGTGTTCGACACCCAGGTCGCGGCCGGCTTCGCGGGAATGGGCGCGCAGGCGTCGTACGAGTCGCTGCTCAACGACGCGCTCGGCGTGCGCCTGGCCAAGAGCGCGAGCTTCACGCGCTGGGACACGCGTCCGCTGTCGCCCGAGCAGCTGGGATACGCGCGCGGCGACGTCGAGCACCTGCTGGCGCTGGCCGGCGAGCTGCAGCGGCGACTGCGCGAGCTGGGACGCCTGGAGTGGGCGCGCGAAGAGTGCGCTGCGCTGTCACAGTCCAGCGACGAGCGCGACCCACAGGCGATCTTCGCGCGCCTGCCACGCGTGCGCAATCTCAGCCCTTCGGCGCGGCCGATCGCCCGCGCACTGGTGCAATGGCGCGAGCAGACCGCCGCACGACGTGACCGGCCCGTGCAGGGCGTGCTCTCAGACGCGGCGCTGATGGAGATCGCCAAGCGAAAGCCCTCCTCCGGCGCCGAGCTCGAGCAGATCCGCGGCTCCGGCGCGGCGAACCTGCGCAGGCGCGGCGAGGAGCTGCTGGCGGTCGTGCGTCGCGCGCGCGAGCTGCCCGAGGAAGCGGCGCCGCGCGAGGCCCGCCCGCCGGCGCCCAGGCCAGAGGACGCGCCGCTGATCGCGCTGGCCGAGGCGCTGCTGCGCTCGCGCGCACGCGACGCCGGCATCGCCTATGAGCTGCTCGCCGCACGCGCCGACCTGCAGGCGATCGTCGCGGCATGGCGCGCCGGCGCCCCCGAGGCCGAGGTGCGTACGCTGCGCGGCTGGCGGCGCGAGCTGGCCGGCGCCGAGCTGCTTGCGCTGCTCGACGGCGAGCGGTCGTTGTCGGTGCTCGACGGTCGCCTGCGCATCGGCGGGCAGGCGCAGCGCTGACGCCGGGCGACCGGTCGTCGTGCGGCGCGCGGTCGCCCACCGGCGCCGGTGGCAGTTATTTGATGCTGTTGTAGACCGAGAACAGCGGCAGGTACATCGAGATGACGATGAAGCCGACGATGCCGCCGATCACGATGATCATGACCGGCTCGAGGATCGACGTGAGCGCCTTCACCGACGCTTCCACCTGGTCCTCGTAGAACTCGGCGACCTTGTCGAGCATCGAGTCCAGCGCACCCGTTTCCTCGCCGACGCCGACCATGTGCGTGACCATCACCGGGAAGATCGGCGCCTGGCCCAGCGGCGCGGCGATCGTTCCGCCGCGCTTGACCGACGCGATCACACCCTCCATCGCCTCCTCGACCGCGACGTTTCCCCCGGTCCGGCCGGTGATGTCCAGCGCCAGCAGCAGCGGCACGCCGGCGCTCGTCAGCGAGGCCAGCGTCCGCGCCCAGCGCGCCACTGCAACCTGCTGCACGATCGCGCCGATCTTCATCGGAATGCGCAGGCGGAAGTGATCCCACTGCGGGCGCCCCCACGACGATGACTTCCACTTCAGAAAGCCGAAGATCGACGCGCCCGTGAGCAGGAAGATCAACCACCAGTAGCCGGTGACGGCGTGCGAGAGAAACACCGAGACCTGCGTGATCTTCGGCAGTTCCCCGCCGAACTGCTTGAACACGCCCTCGAACACGGGCACCAGGAAGGCCACGAGCGCCATCATCACGCCGACCGCGAAGACGATCACCAGCGCCGGGTAGACCATCGCCGATTTGATCTGGCGCCGCAGCGACGCGTCCTTCTGCAGCTGGTCGGCGACGCGCAGCAGGGCGTCCTCGAGCACACCTCCGGCCTCGCCGGCCTGCGTCATCGCGACGAACAGCGGGCTGAAGACCTTCGGATGGCGCGCCAGCGAGTCGCTCAGCGAGAGACCCGCCTCGACGTCCTTGCGCACGGCCACGATCGTTTCCTTGAGGAACTTGTTCTCGGTCTGCCACTCGAGCACATACAGCGAGCGCAGGATGCTCATGCCCGAAGTGATCATGGTCGCCAGCTGGCGCGAGAAGACCGCCAGCTCGCCCGCCTTGACCGACTTCATGAAGTCGAGCTCGATCTGGCGCGAGGAGTGCTTGTCGGCGATGTCCAGGACGATCAGGCCGCGCTGCTTGAGCTGGTCGGAGACCGCCTGCTTGGAGTCGCCCTCCAGTTCGCCGCGCGCCTTGACGCCGGCGACATCCATTGCCTTGAAGACGTACGTGCTCATGGCGGCGCTCCCCTACGCCGCGGCTCGGTGGCCGAGGTCCAGCGTTTCCGCTCCCAGCAGCCGCCCAAGCTCCTCCGGCGTCGACGAGCGCGATTCGGCGAGCTTGCGGGTGATCTTCCCGTCGCGCACGAGCGTCGCCAACGAGGAGTCCATCGTTTGCATGCCGGCCGCCGAGCTGGTCTGCAGCACCGAGTAGATCTGATGCGTCTTGCCCTCGCGGATCAGGTTGCGCACGGCCGGGTTGGGCACGAGCACCTCCGTGGCCACCACGCGGCCCGAGCCGTCGGCGTTGGGCAAGAGCTGCTGGGTCATGATGCCCTGCAGACCCACCGAGAGCTGCACGCGCACCTGGCCCTGCTGATGTGCGGGAAAGACGTCGATGATGCGGTCGATCGTCTGTGCGGTGTCCTGCGTGTGCAGCGTCGCGAACACCAGGTGGCCGGTCTCCGCGGCGGTCAGCGCCGTCTGGATCGTGTCGAGGTCGCGCATCTCTCCGACGAGGATCACGTCGGGGTCCTGGCGCAGCGCCGCCTTCAGCGCCTCGGAGAAGCTCTGCGCGTCCGAGCCCAGCTCGCGCTGGTTGACCAAGCATTTCTTGTGGCTGTGCAGGAACTCGATCGGGTCCTCGATCGTCATGATGTGCTCCTCGCGCGTGCTGTTGATCTCGTCGATCATCGCCGCCAGCGAGGTGGACTTGCCCGAGCCGGTGGGCCCGGTGACGAGCACGAAGCCGCGTGGCTTGCGCGTGAACTCATGGATAGTCGGCGGCAGGCCCAGCTCCTCGATGCTCGACAAGTTGAAAGGGATCAGGCGGAAGGCCGCGCCGATCGCGCCGCGCTGGAAGTAGGCATTGACACGAAAGCGCGCGTGGCCGGGGATCGAGTAGGCGAAGTCCAGCTGCCAATCGGTCTCCAGGCGCTGGCGCTGGTCGCCCGTGAGGATCGAGTAGATGATCTCGCGCGTGTCCGTCGGCGAGAGCTTCGGATAGCCCTCGACAGGCGCCAGGCGCCCGCGGACGCGTACCGTCGGGTGTGCGCCGGCGCTCAGGTGCAGGTCGGACGCCCGGCGCGAGACGACCTCCATCAGCAGATCTGCGAAATCGATGTCCATGGTCCGGCCCATCGACCGGCCGGGCCCGCCAGTCGCGTCTGCGGGCGCCGAGTAGACAAAGGTTGGAGCGCGCTTGAAGCGCCGCCGCCGTGCTGCTATGCGCCGCGCGCCGCCGCGCGCATGACCTCAAGCGGCGCCGGGCGCCCCGTCCACAGCGAAAAGCTCAGCGCCGCCTGCGCGACCAGCACCTCCAGGCCTTCCACCGCTCGTGCGCCGACTGCCCGCGCCGCGCCCACCAGCGCGGTCGGCCCGTCGCGATAGACGAGGTCGACGACCAGCGCGTACTCGCCCAGTCGCGCCTCGTTCAGCCCCAGCTGCGCCAGCTCGTCAGGCGCGGCGGCGAGGCCCACCGACGTGCAGTTGACGAGCAGCTCGGCCGGGCGCGGCTGCGCAACCGCGCTGGCGCCGAGCTCTCGTGCGAGCTCCTGCGCGCGCGTGGGCGTGCGATTGCAGATCGCCACCTCGCCCGCGCCCGCGTCCAGCAGCGCCCACACCGCGGCGCGCGCACTGCCGCCGGCGCCCAGCACCAGCGCGCTGCGGCCCGCCAGCGACTCCCCCAGCGACTCTGCGATCGCCGCGATCAGACCTGGCGCGTCGGTGTTCTCCGCGGCGATCGCGCCGTCTGGCGAGAACGTCAGCGTGTTGGCGGCGCCGATCGCCTCGGCGACGGCGCTCGCGCTGTCGGCCAGCGCCAGCGCCGCCTGCTTGTGCGGAATCGTCACGTTGGCGCCGACGAAGCCCGAGTCGCCCAGGCCGCGTGCGGTCTGGGCGAGCAGCGCCGGCGGGACGGGCAGCAGCTGATAGCGCCAGTCGCGCATGCCCAGCGACGCCAGCGCCGCGTTGTGGATCGCCGGCGAGCGGCTGTGCGCCACCGGCCAGCCGAGCACGCCCAGGCGCTTGACTACTTCTTCTTGCACTTCGGGGGGTGTCCGCCGTTCTTCTTCACCGCGGCCTGGTAGGCGGCCGCGTTCTTTTCGAACTGCGCGTAGCTGTCTGAGAACACCTGCTCGCCGCAGCCGTCGGCGGCGGCGACGTAGTAGAGATAGGGCACCTGCGCCGGGTGAGCGGCGGCGTCGATCGACGCTTTGCCCGGGTTTGAGATCGGCGTCGGCGGCAGCCCTTTGTGCGTGCGCGTGTTGTAGGGCGAGTCGATCTTCAGCTGCGATTGCGTCAGTTCGCCGGTGTACGTCGCGATGCCTTTCTGAAGCTCAACCGCGTAGTAGGTCGTCGCGTCTATCCCCAGCGGGATGCCTTCGCGCAGGCGGTTGTAGATGACCGCCGCGATCAGCGGGCGATCGTGGTCGGCCTGCGCCTCGCGCTCGACCATCGAGGCGACCGTCAGCAGCTGGTAAGGCGTCACGTGCAACTTGCGCGCCCGGCGCACGTCTGCGCTGGTGAAGCGCTGGCGAAACGCCGCCAGCTGCTCGTCGACCAGCCGCTTGACCGGAGCCCCCGCAGTCAGGTCGTACGTCGCGGGAAACAAAAAGCCCTCCAGATCGTGCGTGCTCGCGGACGCGCCGTAGTGCGTCGCGTCCAGCGCCGGGGAGCGCTCGGTCTGCGCCAGGTAGTCGCCGCTCAGCGCGTCCTGCGCCACGAGCTCGGCGATCTGGCGGCGCGTGTAGCCCTCCGGGATCACCACCTTGACGGCGATCGCGCGCGGCGGCGGCTTGCTCAGCGCCAAGATCGCCGCCGCGTAGCTCATGTCGCGCTTCAGCGCAAAGCGTCCGGAGTGAAGCGAGCTGCGCTTGCCCTCCAGCAGCGCGCGCACGTCGAAGAAGAAACCCGAGGAGACGACGCCGTCGCGCGCCAGGATCGAGCCGATCCTGCTCGCGCTCGAACCCTTGGGAATCGTCACGATCACCCTGCCGTGCCCTGGGCCGGCAAACGGCTGAAACAGCGAAACCAGCAACCACACCAGCGCGATCGCAGCCAGCAGCGCAACGAGCGCGGCGACGCGGGCGCGCGTCAGACGCCCGCTTGGGTGCCCGCCGGAGGACCGCGAGCGCCCGATCCGCCCGGCCGATCCGCCACCGCCCGCGAGCGTTCGACCCGGCTCGCGCGGGCGCCGGTCGACGACCGGGTCAGCCGGCGCCGGGGCGGCCGGCGGCGGCTCGTCGCGCACCTCCCACGCCGGCAGCTCCCGCTCGTCCCCAGCGACCTCGCCCGCGAGCGCCGCCCCGACAGGCAGCTCGGGCTCATGCACAGGCGCCGTGGGCTGCGCGAAGACCTCCGGCGCCGGCGCCGTCGTCGGCGGCGGCGGCGGCTGCGCGGGCTCAGGCGCGAGGGGTGCGGGCTCGCGGGCGAGGGGTGCGGGATCGGCCGCGCCGGCTGCAGGGTCGACGGCCTGCGCCGCGGCGCCCGGCTGCGGCGCGGCGGCGCCTTCGCGCTCGGCGCGGCGGCGTTCGCGCTCCAGCCGGTCGCGCTCGCGCTCCTGCGCGGTGCGTTCGTGCGCCGGACGTGATCGGTTGCCGCGAGACAAGGACGAGACCTTATTGCGCGTGCGCCGAGATCCAGCTTTCCAGCAGGTGCGCAGCCGCGCGCGAGTCCTCGCTGGAGCTCGACGCCGCGTCCAGGCGCTGGGCCATGCGCGTGGTGAAGCGCTCGTCGTACATCTCGACCGGCACCGCCCTGCCCAGCCGCCGCGCCAGGCGCTCGGCGAACTGGCGCGTCTCGAGCGTCTG
Source organism: Solirubrobacteraceae bacterium (assembly GCA_035286505.1). Classification (GTDB taxonomy): domain Bacteria; phylum Actinomycetota; class Thermoleophilia; order Solirubrobacterales; family Solirubrobacteraceae; genus Palsa-744. Next base: position 9,468 of record DATHJQ010000002.1, read on the forward strand.
CTCGCTGTCCGATCCGCTCAGCGACAGCGGCAGCCCGACGACCACGCGCGCGACCTCGCGCTCCTGCACGAGCTGCGCCAGCGCCAGCATCCCGCGCTTGCTCGCCGGACGATGCACCGGCTCGATCGGCGTGACGATCGTCTCCGTCGGATCGCTGACGGCGCAACCGCAGCGCGCGCTGCCGTAGTCCAGTGCGAGCACACGCATCAGCCCTGCAGCGCCGACGCGATCGCCGCCTGAGCGGCGACGAGCGCGTCGCCGAGCCTCTCGGGATCCTTGCCGCCGGCCTGCGCCAGCGTGTCGCGTCCGCCCCCGCCGCCGCCCACGACCGCGGCCGCCGCCTTGACGACCGCGCCGGCCTTTACGCCGCGCGCGACCAGCTCGGGAGCCACGCTGACGAGCAGATGTGCGCGACCGTCCACGGCCGCACCGAGCACGAGCGCGCCCTCGGTGAGCTTGCCCTTCAGCCGGTCTGCCACGTCGAGCAGCGCCTTCGCGTCGGCCACCTCGACAACTGCGCAAAGCACCTGCGCGCCGGCGACGTCGAGCGCACGACTCATCAGATCATCGAAGTCGATCGCCGTGGCCGCACCGCCGCCATCGGACGCGGCCTTCAGCGCCTTCTCCAGCTCGCGGCGCTCGCGCTCGCGGGTGCGCACCAGCTCGGCCGCGTCCTGCGGACGCGTGCGCAGGGCCGCTGCGACCTCGCCGAGCACCCGGTCGTGGTCGCGCAGCAGCTTCACCGCCTCGGGGCCGGTCAGCGCCTCGATGCGCCGTACGTTGGCCGCGCTGGAGGTCTCGCCGACGATGCGAAACGGGCCGATCTCGGCCGTCGAGGACACGTGAGTGCCGCCGCACAGCTCGCGCGAGTAGTCGCCGTCGCCGACCTCCACCATGCGCACGACGTCGCCGTACTTTTCGCCGAACAGCGCCATCGCGCCGAGGCTGCGCGCCTCCTCAAGCGTCGTCGTGATCGCCCGCACCGGGTCGTTGCGCGCGATCCACTCGTTCACCCGATCCTCCACGTCGCGCAGCTCCTGCTCTGACAGGCCCTGGCCGTGGCTGAAGTCGAAGCGCAGCTTGTCGGGCCCGACGTATGAGCCCGCCTGGCGCACGTGGGCGCCCAGGCGCTCGCGCAGCGCCGCCTGCAGCAGGTGCGTCGCCGTGTGATTGGCCTCGGTCTCGTGGCGGCGCAGATGATCGACGCGCGCACGCACGGCCTCGCCCTCGCGCAGCCAGCCCCGCTCCAGCACGACTTCAAGCGCCTGGTCGTCGCCGACGCGCAGCACGTCGGCGACCTGCGCGCGGCAGTCGCCGTCCTCGCATTCGATCGTGCCCGCGTCGGCGATCTGCCCGCCTCCCGGCGCGTAGAAGGGCGACTCGGCGAGCTTTACCAGGTAGCGCCCACCCACCTGCCCACCGCCCTCGCCGCCGCCGTCGGCGCCGGCGAGCGTGACGTCGCGCACCGTGTCGATCGTCGTGTGCTGGTCCTCGGTCTCATAGCCGGTGAAGCGCGTGCTCTCGCCGACCTTCGCAAGCTCGGCCAGCACGGCGCCGGCGTGGTCGCCGCCCCCAGCGCCCGCGCCCGCCTGCGCGCGACCGCGACCGCGCTGCTCGTCCATCAGCTCGTCGAAGTCGCCCTCGATCGACAGCCCCTCCTCGGCGAGGATCTCGCTGGTCAGCTCGCGCGGGAAGCCATACGTGTCGTGCAGGCGAAAGACCGTCTGCGCCGCCACCGTCGCCGCTCCCGCCGCTCGCGCTCGCGCGATCTCCGAGCGCAGCAGCTCCATGCCGGTGGCAAGCGTGCGCCCGAAGCCCTCCTCCTCGGAGGACAGCCACATGTCGATCGACTCCGCGTGCTCTGCGATCTCCGGGTAGGCGGCGCCCATCAGCTCGCGCACGCGCTCGGCGTAGCGCGTGAGAAAGCCCGGCGCGAGCTCCAGCGCACGGCCCTGCTGGATCGCGCGGCGCATCACGCGGCGCAGCACGTAGCCGCGATCCTCGTTGGAGGGCACGACGCCGTCGGCGAGGAGGAACGTCATCGCGCGCGCGTGGTCGGCGAGGATGCGCAGCGCACGGTCTGAGTCGTGCTCGGCGCCGTAGCGGCGCGCGGAGAGCTGCTCGCCGAGCTCGATCAGCGGCGCGAACTGGTCGGTCTCGAAAACCGAAGGCTTGTCCTGCAGGATCGCCGCCATGCGGTTCAGCCCCATGCCCGTGTCGATGTTGTTCGCCGGCAGCGGCTGCAGGCGTCCATCTTGCTGGTCGTACTGCATGAACACGAGGTTCCAATACTCCAGGAAGCGCTCGTTCTCGCCGCCCGGCAGATCGCCCGGCGCGCCGAACTGCTCGCCGCGGTCCAGGTACAGCTCAGAGCACGGCCCGCACGGACCCGACGGGCCGGCCTGCCAGAAGTTCTCCGAGCGCGGGCACAGCACGATGCGCTCGCGCGCCACGCCCATGGCCTGCCAGAAGCCGATCGCCTCGTCGTCGGGGCCGAGGTCGAGCTGCTCGTCGCCCTCGAACACCGTCACCCAGATGTCCTGCTGGTCAAAGCCGTAGACCTCGCGCGAGAGCTGCCAGGCGAACTCGATGGCCTCGCGCTTGAAGTAGTCGCCGAAGGAGAAGTTGCCGAGCATCTCAAAGAACGTCAGGTGGCGCGCCGTGTTGCCGACGTTGTCGATGTCGACCGTGCGAAACACCTTCTGGCAGTCCGTCAGGCGTGTCGCGGGCGGCTTTTCCTGCCCGAGGAAGTAGGGCTTCAGCGGGTGCATGCCCGCGACCGTCAGCAGCGCCGACGGATCGTGCGCGGACGGCACCAGCGAGGCCGACGGGATGCGCCTGTGCGCGCGCTGCTCGAAGAACGCCAGATAGCGCTCGCGGATCTCGTCGGAGGTCATCATGCCGGTGATCTTAGGTCGCACTTGGGTCACCGCGCGCGCCCGATGCGCGCCCCTGAGGCTAGGAGGCGATTGTGCCGTAGCCGACGACCAGCTCGCCGGCGTAGAGGCAGGCGATCTGGCCCGGCGCGGTGCGCTCGGCCGGCTGGGTCAGCTCGATGCGCGCGCGTGCGTGGCGTCCCGGCGCCAGCCCGCGCGCCAGCCTGCAGTCCAGGCGCCGCCCGTGCGAGCGCACGCGCACGCCGTCGACGCACTCGCCGTGGCGATGCAGCGTCAGCTCGCGCACCGGCAGCCCGGTGGCCAGCAGCGCGCTGCGCGGTCCGACGGTCACCGTGTTGGCCTGCGCGTCTGTCTCCAGCACGTACAACGGCTCGCTGGCGCCGATGCCCAGGCCGTGGCGCTGGCCGACCGTGTAGGAGTGCGCGCCGCGGTGCTCGCCCAGCACCGTCCCCTGCCCGTCGACGATCGCGCCCGGCCGCTCGCCGAGGTCGCCGTGGCGCTTGAGGAAGTCGCTGTGGCGCGTGCCGGCGAGAAAGCACAGATCCTGCGAGTCGGCCTTGCGCGCGACGGCCAGGCCGGCCTGCTCGGCAAGCTCGCGCACCTGCGACTTGCGCATCGCGCCGAGCGGGAAGCGCAGGCGCGCGAGCGACGCCGGCGAGAGCGCCGAGAGAACGTAGCTCTGGTCCTTTGCGACGTCAGAGGCCATGCGCAGCAACCGCCCGTCCTGTACGCGCGCGTAGTGGCCTGTAGCCAGCGTGCCGGCGCCGAGTCGCGAGCCGAGCTCGAGCATGGCATCGAGGCGCACGCTGCCGTTGCAGCGCACGCACGGGTTGGGCGTCAGGCCGGCGCGGTGATCCTCCAGCCAGCCGTCGACGACGCCGGCGCGAAACTCGGCGCGCAGGTCGATCGACAGGTGCGCCATGCCTAGGTCGTGCGCGAGCGCCCGCGCGCCGCGCACGGCCTGCGCCGAGCAGCAGCTGGACTCGCCGTCGTTCTGCGGGTCAGACCACAACTCGAGCGTCACGGCAACGGCCTCGCGACCTTCGCGCGCCACGAGCAGCGCCGCCACGGCGCTGTCGACGCCGCCGCTCATCGCGACCAGCGTGCGCGACGCGCAGGGCGCCAGGCGCGCCCGCTCGCGCGCGGCCTGTCCGAGCGCGCGGTGCAGCGCGTCGGCGGCCAGCTCGGCGGCATGGCGCTTGGCGGCGCTCAGACCGCCCAGCTCGTCGGCGATCTCCCTTACGCCGATACGCGCGGCGCCAAGCAGCGAGGCGCCGCCTATCAGGCCCACCGTGGCGCTTCCTGCGGCGAGCGTCGCACCGCAGCCGCTGGCGTCGAAGCCGGCGTCGGCGATCCGGCCGTCGTCGCTTGCGCCGTCCAGCGACAGCGAGATGCGGATCAAATCGCCACAGGCGGCGCCGCCGGCCGCGCCCGTGCACGCGTCGGCGGGCACGTGGCCGCGGTGCAGCGGTCGTTCGAGATGCTGGCGCAGTTGGTCGTCGGTGGCGTTTTGCACGCGACCGAGTCTACGGCCAGAGGCGCTGCCCTACGGGTGGCGCGAGGGGTGGCGCGCTTCGCGGATGGCCTGCTGGATCGTGTAAGCGTCGACGAGGCCGGTGAGCGTCTTTGCGTCGCCGCTGGGGCTGATGACGAGCGTGGTCGGCGTCTGCAGGACCTGCAGCGAGTGCGTGATCGAGCCGAACTGCCCCACTTCGCCGGCGCGCGCGTAGTGGAATGCGAGCTTGCGGTCCTCCGGAAGCAGGCGCTTGCCGACGATCTGCAGCAGCCGCAGCTCGACGTGCACGGCGACGTCATCTGAGCCTTTGCGGTTCCAGAACAGGATGACGACCGTCTGACCGTGTTTGAGCTCGGACTGCACGATCGCCTGTTTTGCGGGGACGCCGGCCGTCTGCTTCGTTGAGCTGCCGCTCGGCGTGGCTTTGCCGGAGGAACCCTTCGCGCCGCCGGACGGCGCCGCGGCGTTCGCGCCGGCCGACGAGCCGGTGTGCGAGCCGGCCTTGGAAGCGTGCGTGGAGGAGCTTGAGGGGGAGCCGGAGGTGTGCTTGGCCCCCGACTGCGCGGCGGCCTGCTTCTGTGACTGCGCCACGGCGCCGCGGGCTTTGGCGATGGCTCGGGTGAGGCCGGCGACTCCCGGCGCCGAGCCGTGATAGGTGGAGCCGCTGGAAGGCGAGGAGCCCGCGGACCCGGACGAGCCCGACGAGCCGGACGAGCCGGCGCCGGAGCTCGATGGGGAAGCTGGCTCAGGCGACGCCGGCTGGGCGCTGGACGATGCGGGCGAGGACGAGCTTTCACCGCCGGAGGAGTGACCGCGCAGAGCGACGAACCACACGGCGGCGAACAGGACGATCGCGACCAGCGCAATCTGGAGAGGGCGCGAGATCTGCGTCATTGACCCCTCCTTCGGCATTTATGCAGCGCGAGTTGAACGGCGCAATGGCAGGTGGACCGCTCAGCCGTCGCTGCAACCGCGCGACGATGCCCCCGCGGGCCCGCCGGAACGGCCGCTCAAAGCGTGCGCAGGCCGCGCAAGACGGCGTGCACGACGGTGTCTGTGGCGATGCGCTCCTGTCGCCCGTCCTGCATGTCCTTGAGCGTGGTGGCACCGTCTTCGACGATCGCGACATAGCGTGCGGCCAGCGCGTCGGCCTGGCCGAGCTGGCCTTTGAGCGAGCGCCCGGCGAGCTCCATCTGCACGTGCAGGCCGGCGGAGCGCGCGTCGTGCAGCAGGCCGAACGCCACCCGCCGCGACGCCTCGCCGTCGAGCGCGAGAAACAGGTCGACTGGGCTCGCGGCGACGTGCTGGCCGTCGCCGGCGAGCAGGATGCGCTCGACTCCGGCGGCCCAGCCAATACCGGGAGTGGGCTTGCCGCCGAGCAGCTCGATCAGGCCGTCGTAGCGCCCGCCGCCGCCGACGCCGCTCTGGGCGCCGAGCGCGTCGGAGGTGAACTCGAAGACGGTGCGCGTGTAGTAGTCCAGGCCGCGCACGAGCGTGGAGTCGACCTCGTAGGCGACGGAGGCCTCGTCGAGCAGCGCGCGCACCTCGGCGAAGTGGGCGGCGTCGTCGGGGCTGAGCTGATCGAGCAGGCGCGGGGCATCGGCCATCGCGCGCCGGGTGCCCTCGTGCTCGGCGTCGAAGGCGCGCAGCGGGTTGAGCTCGATCCGCGCGCGCACCTCATCGGAGAGCTCGACTTCGTGCGCGCGCAGGTATGCCTGCAGGCGCTCGCGGTACTCGGCGCGCGTCTCGGGGCTGCCGAGGCTGGAGAGGCGCAGGCGCACCTCGCGCACGCCCATCTGCTCGAGCAGCGCGGCGAGCAGCGCGATCGACTCGGCGTCGACGGCTGGATCCTCGGAGCCGATCGCCTCGGCGCCGACCTGCCAGAACTGGCGGTAGCGCCCGGCCTGGGCGCGCTCGTGGCGGAAGAAGCTCGAGAGGTACCAGAGCTTGACGGGCTGGCGGCGCTTGTGCATGCCGTGCTCGACGTAGGCGCGACAGACGGGCGCGGTGCCCTCGGGGCGCAGCGTGAGAGAGCGCTCCGAGGCGTCCTGGAAGGTGAACATCTCCTTGCGCACTATGTCGGTGGACTCGCCGACGCCGCGGGCGAACAGCTCGGTGGCCTCGAAGGTGGGCGTCTCGATGCGCTCGTAGCCGGCGCCCTCCAGCAGCGTCCGCGCCCGGGCCTCGAGCGTGGCGCGCTCCTGCGAGGACTCGCTGAGCACGTCGTAGGTGCCGCGCGGGGCTTTGAGCTTGGGCGCGCTCAACTTCCGGCCGCGGCCGCGTCGGGCGCGATCGCCGCCGCGCGCGGCACGC
>DATHJQ010000003.1:0-4083 GCA_035286505.1 Solirubrobacteraceae bacterium
GAGTCAACGCCGTGCGAACGTACACGCCCCCTCCAACGGCGGTGCTCGACATCGCCTGCGAGCTGGGCCTTCACGTCATGGTGGGCCTGGCGTGGGAGCAGCATGTCGCGTTTCTGGACGATCCGCGTCGCGCGCGGCGAATCGTCGAGCGCGTGGGCCGGCACGTGCAGGAGTGCCAGGCGCACCCCGCGGTGCTGTGCTACGCGATCGGCAACGAGATCCCCGCGTCGATCGCTCGCTGGCACGGCAAGCGACAGATCGAGCGGTTTCTCGAACGCCTCTACTGGGAGGCCAAGGCCAACGACCCGGCCGGGCTGTTCACCTACGTCAACTATCCCTCGACCGAGTACCTCGAGCTGCCGTTTCTCGACGTCGTCGCGTTCAACGTGTTCCTCGAGCACGAGGCCACGTTCGAGTCCTACCTGGCGCGGCTTCAGAACCTCTCGGGAGATCGGCCGCTGCTGGTCAGCGAGGCGGGACTGGACAGCCGGCGCCACGGCGCAGACGCGCAGGCGCGCGCGCTGGACTGGCAGGTCCGCCAAGCCTTCGCAACCGGCGCCGCGGGATTGTTCGTCTTCTCGTGGACCGACGAGTGGCACCGCGGCGGCCACGAGGTCACCGATTGGGACTTCGGCCTGGTCGATCGCGGGCGCACGCCGAAGCCGGCGCTGGAGGTCGTCAGCAGGGCCTTCGCGAGCTCGCCCTTTCACCCGGACGGGCCGTGGCCGAAGATCTCGGTCGTCGTCTGCACTCACAACGGAGAGGCCACGCTGGCGCAGTGCCTGCAGCGCGCCGCTGAGCTGACCTATCCCGACTTCGAGGTCATCGTGGTCGACGACGGTTCGACCGACGGCTCGGCGCACGTCGCGCGCGCGCTCGGCGCAACGCTGATCCAGACCGAGCATCGCGGCCTGAGCTTCGCGCGCAACGCCGGCGTGCGGCGCGCGACCGGGGAGATCGTCGCGTTTCTCGACGACGACGCCTATCCGGACGCCGATTGGCTGCAGTACGTGGCGGCGTCGTTGCGCGCCAACGACCACGCCGGCATGGGGGGGCCGAACATCCCGCCCGAGGACGACGGACTGATCGCAGATTGCGTCGCAGCGGCTCCAGGCGGGCCGATCCACGTGCTCATCTCCGATCGCGAGGCCGAGCACCTTCCCGGCTGCAACATGGCCTTTCGCAAGTCCGCGCTGCTGGACATCGGCGGCTTCGACGAGCGCTTCCGGGTCGCCGGCGACGACGTCGACGTCTGCTGGCGCCTTCAGGAATCGGGACGCACGCTCGGCTTCAGCGCCGGCGCCGTCGTGATGCACCGGCGCCGCGATTCCGTGCGGCGCTATCTCAAGCAGCAGTACGGCTACGGCAAGGCGGAGGCCCTGCTCGAGCGCAAGTGGCCCAGCCGCTACAACCGCGCCGGCTCCTCACGCTGGACGGGGCGAATCTATGACTCGCCCGCCATGGGCGTGACGCTGAGGCGGGCGATGATTCGTTACGGCACATGGGGGAGCGGCCCGTTCCAGTCGATCTACCAACCGGCCCCCGGCGCGCTCTCGAACCTCCTGCTCGCGCCCGAGTTCCTCCTGCTGATCGCCGCCCTCGGCGCGATCGCGGCGCTCGGCGTCGCCTGGGCGCCTCTGCTGCTCGTCCTGCCGCTGTTCGCCACGGCCGTCGCCGCGTATCTCTGGCGCGCCCTCGTCAGCGGCTGGCGGGCGAGCCCGCCCGTGCCGGGACGCTCGCGATCGGAGACGGTCCTTCGCCGCGCGCTCACGGGGATCCTGTTCTTGCTGCAGCCCGCGGCGAGGCTCGCCGGGCGCCTGCGCAACGGCCTTTCGCCCTGGCGCCGTCGCCTGCGCCTCGGCGTCGTCTGGCCGCGCCCGCGCACCGTCACCGTGTGGGCTGAGAGCTGGCGCGAGCCGCAGGCGTGGATCCAGTCCCTGCAGGACGCGCTCGCCGCCCGGGGCGCCTTCGTTCGCAGCGGCGGACCCTTCGACCGCTGGGACCTGCACCTGCGAGCTGGGCCGCTCGGCGGCGTGAGGATTCGCACCGCCGTCGAGGAGCACGGGTCGGGCAGGCAGCTCGTGCGCGCGAGGGTCCTGCCGCACGCATCCGCCGGCGGCGCGCTCGGCGCGAGCCTCCTGGTCGCTCTCTCCAGCTACGCCTGGTTGGCGGGCCAGGTCGGCGTCGCGGCGACGATCGCCCTCGCCGTCGGCCTGGTCGTCCTGTTTGGAATCGAAGGCACCGGAACGGCCATGCGCCTCGCGCTGGAGGAGCTCGATCGGATGCAGGAGCAACCTGCGCAGAGCCCGCGCGGCGCGGCGGTCCACTCGGAGGCTTCGACCGTTCGCCTCGCACCCGGCCCGCGACCGCCTCGCTCGCCGGCGCCGCCCCTGCACCGCAGCGCCGACCCGGCGATCGTCCGGCCCCTGACGGCCCGGCGCAAGGCGCAGGACGTTCCCCGATGAGCCCGTCCCTCGGGCCGGTCAAGATGCGCAGCCTTCCGCGCATGCGCAGGGCTCGCGAGAAACGCCAGGGGGCCTGGGATCTGTGGAAGGCCCTGCCGCGCGCCCGACCGTATCTCGCCCCGTATCGGCGGACGCTGATCTGGGTGACGATCCTCACCGCCCTCGCCGCCGTGCTCGGGCTGGCCGAGCCCTGGCCCCTGGCCGTGATCCTCAACCAGGTGCTGCACACCGAACATCCGACCGGCGTCATCGCGTCGGTCTACGGCGCTCACCCCGACCTGTGGGCCGTGCTGATCTCGATGCTCCTCGCGCGCTTTGCGATCGTCGTCGTCGGCAACGGCTTCACCGTGCTCAACCACTACCTGGGCGCGAAGACCGAGCAGAACATGGTGCTCGACCTTCGCAGCGACCTGTTCAACCACGCCCAGCGCCTCTCGCTGACCTTTCACGACCAGCGCCAGACCGGGGCGCTGATGAGCCAGATCAACATCCAGGCCGCCGCCATGGGCAACATCGTCATGGTCGTCCCGCCGATCGCCGAGGCCGCCGTGACGCTCGTCGGCATGCTGGCGATCGCGATGCTGGTCGACTGGCAGCTGGCGCTGCTCTCGCTGATCGTCATCCCCTTCCTCTACTGGTCCTTCGGCGTCTACGGCAGGCGGATCGTGCCGCGCATCCAGCGCGTGCAGGAGCTGGAGTGGCGCTCGCTGTCGATCGTCCACGAGGCCATGGCGATGCTCAGGGTGATCGTCTCCTTCGGCCGCGAGGACTACGAGCACAGGCGCTTTCGCGAGCAGGGACAGACCGCCGTCGACGAGCGCGTCAAGCTGACCGTCAGCCAGAGTCTCTACACGCTGGGCGTGCAGACCGCCACCGCGGCCGGCGCCTCGCTGATCATGGGCTTCGGCGCCTGGCACGTGATCGAGGGCAAGATCTCCGTGGGCGAGCTGATCGTGCTGCTCACCTACATCACCTCCGTGTATCAGCCGCTCGAGCAGATCAGCGGCACGGTCGGCATGATCCACGAGCAGCTCGTCCAGTTCGATGCCTCGTTGCGCCTGCTGGACACCGAGCCGGAGGTCGTCGAGCGCGCCGACGCGGTCGTGCTCGAACGCGCCCGCGGCGCCGTGACCGCCGAGGGAGTGTGCTTTTCCTACTCCGGGCGAAAGCGCACGCTCGAGGACATCTCCTTCGAGGCTCAGCCGGGAGAAAGGATCGCCGTCGTCGGCCATACCGGCGCGGGCAAGAGCACGCTGATGAGCCTGCTGATCCGCTTCTACGACCCGAAGGCCGGTCGCATCGCGATCGACGGCGTCGACCTTCGCGACATCAAGCTCTCCTCCCTGCGCGATCAGATCAGCGTCGTCTTGCAGGAGCCGCTGCTGTTCTCGGGAACGATCGCCGAGAACATCCGCTACGGAAGCCTGCAGGCATCGGCTGCGGGCATCGAAGCGGCGGCCAAGGCGGCCAACGCCCACGAGTTCGTCGACGCCCTGCCCAACGGCTATGCCACCGTCGTCGGCGAGCGCGGCGCGCAGCTGTCCGGTGGCGAGCGTCAGCGAATCTGCGTCGCGCGCGCCTTTCTCAAGGACGCCCCCATCCTGATCCTCGACGAGCC
>DATHJQ010000004.1:0-5190 GCA_035286505.1 Solirubrobacteraceae bacterium
CGCGGGGGCGCAGAATTCGGCGCCACCACGCTGTCGCGCTTCTATGCCATCCACATGCTGCTCGTCCCTGGCCTGATCGCCGCGCTGATCGGCGCGCACCTGTACCTCGTCACCAAGCTCGGCACGACCGCCCCGCCCTGGATGCGGGCGAGCAAGCCGAAAGTCGCGATGCCGTCCGCCCAGCTCGACGCGGGCGTCGAGAGCAACGGCTCCTCCCCGACCAACGGAGCGGCGTCGCCTTCATGAAGCCAGCGGAGAAGCAGGCATATCTGGAGGAGTACGAGCTCCTCAAGAAGAAGGGCAAGCCGTTCTTTCCCTATGCCGTGGCCAAGGACGGAGCGATGGCGTGCGTGGTGATGGCGGTGATCATCGCCATGTCGCTGGTGCTGGGCGCCGAGCTCGGCCCCAAGGCCAACCCGACGACGACCACGTACGTGCCGCGGCCGGAGTGGTACTTCTTCTTCCTGTTCGAGGTTCTGCGCGTGGTCAAGCCGCCGAGCCTCGTGCCGCTGGCGACGATCGGCGTGCCGACGCTTGGCATGATCCTGCTGTTTCTGCTGCCGTTCTACGACCGCAGCCCCGAGCGCCGTCCGGAGCGCCGCCCGATCGCCACGATCACCGCAATCGCGGTGATCGGCGCGATGGCATTCCTGACGTACTCGGGGGCCAACGCCGGCTCGCCCACGGCGATCGAACTGAAGACGCCGCAGTCGGTGCGCAACGCAGGCGGGCAGCAGCTCGCCGAATACGAAGCCGGCAAGAAGGTGGTCGCGCAGTCGGGCTGCCTGGCCTGTCACAAGATCGGCGAGAACGGCAATGACGGGCCGGGGCCCCAGCTGACGAAGGTCGGCGCGCGCGTGAACCGCCAGGCAATAGCGCGCACGCTCGTTAACCCAACCGCGCCGATGCCGTCGTTCAAGAACCTGCCGCCGAAGAAGTTCAACGCGGTGGTCGCCTTCCTGACGCAGCTGAAGTAGCCTCGCGTCATGCCCGCCCAGCAAGGCGCCGGCGCTGCGACCGGACCGAGCGGCGAAAACGGGGCGCGACACGTCGCCGACGCCGCGAGCGAGCCGTCGGCCCCCGCCGCGCAATCGGGCCGTCTGGAGGCCGTTCAGGTTCGCGCGATGTTCGACGGCATCGCCGCCGTGTACGACCTGCTGAACACAGCCATGACCGCCGGGCTGCACCATCGCTGGCGCGCGCGCGCGGCGGATCTGGCGCGCGTAGGTCCGGGCTCACGCGTGCTCGACGTGGCCACCGGGACGGGCGACTTGGCGATCGAGCTGGCCGCGCGCGTGTCGCCGGGCGGCGACGTCGTCGGCAGCGATTTCTCAGAGGGCATGCTGGCGTACGCTCGTCGCAAGGCGACCTCGCGCGGCGGCGGCGAAGACCTGCGCTTCGAGTGGGCCGACGCGCTGGCGCTTCCCTATGACGACGACACGTTCGACGCGGCGACGGTCGGCTTCGGCGCGCGCAACTTCTCAGACCTCGCGCTCGGGCTCGCGGAGATGGTCCGCGTGGTGCGCCCCGGTGGCAGGGTGGTCGTCCTTGAGATCACCACGCCGACCAGACCTCCGCTGTCGGTCTTCTACGCAGTGTGGTTCGACCGCGTCGTCCCGCTGCTGGGACGCATGACGCAGCTCGCCGGGCGCTCGCTGGCGCTGCTGCGAGGATCGAGACGCCCTGGGACTCGGGATGGCGGCGCGGCGATCGCCGACGCCTACACATACCTGCCGAGCTCCGTCAAGCGATTCCCTGCGCCGATCGAGCTGGCGGGCGAGCTGCAGCGCGCGGGCTTGCGCGAGATCCGCTACGTGCTGCTTGCGGGCGGCATCGTCGCGATCCACTTCGGCACCGTTGGGGAAGGTCGCGGATGAGCGCGGTGGGAAGCACCCCGGCCGACGGCGCGGCGGGCGGCATCGAGGGCGTCGACGCGATCATGCAGCGCGGCGGCGAGGGCCTGCGCAGGCGCATGATCCGCGCCGAGCTGCACCTGGAGAACGTCACCGCCCAGGCCGGCGCTCCGCTGGCCGCGCCGGCGAGCGCGACTATTCGCGCGGGCGGCAAGCGTCTTCGCCCGCTGCTGGTCGTGCTCGCGTCGGAGTCCGCGGGCGGCCCGCCGCGGACTCCCGACGGCGAGGAGCGGCTGCTGCGCGCGGCGGTCGCGGTCGAGCTCGTGCACTCGGCGACGCTCGTGCACGACGACCTGATCGACGGCGCGCAGCTGCGGCGCGGGCGTCCCACCGTGGCCGCGGTGGCCGGGCGCGAGGTGGCGATCGCCACCGGCGACCTGCTCTTTTCCCTCGCCTTCGCCGAGCTGGCGCGCAACGAGTCAGCGACGCAGTTGCGGGCGCTTTCCGACGCGAGCTCGGCGCTCGCGGCCGGCGAGCTCCTGCAGCGCGAGGACGCCTACGCAGCGCACGTGGCGGTCGAGCGCTATCTGCGCCGCTGCGAGCTGAAGACCGCCGCTCTGTTCGAGGCGGCTTGCCGACTGGGAGCGCTGACCGCGGCCGACGGGTCGGACGCGCTCGCCGGCGCCCTCGGCGCGTTCGCGCGGCGAATCGGCCTGGCCTTTCAGATGCTCGACGACGTACTCGACGTGTCCGGCCCCGTCGAGCGCACGGGCAAGTCGCGCGGGACCGATCTGCTCGACGGCACCGTCACGCTGCCGCTGATCCTCGCGCGCGAGCGCGACGCGCAGCTGGCCGACTTCGACCTCGCCTCCCTATCGGGACCCGAGCAGGCCGAGCAGCTGTGCGAGCGGATCGCCGCGACGGGCGCGCTGGACGAGGCACGCGAGCGAGCCTTGGCCGTCGTCGCCGAGGCCAAGGCCGCGCTGCCGGCGATCCTCCCAGACGGCCGCGCGGCGCTGCTCGACCTGGTGGCCGACGCAGTGGTGGAGCGCTACCGCTAGAAGTCAGACGGCGTGATCAAATCCGCGTCAAGCGCGCGAACGAAGAAGTCGACTTCCTCGGACATGTTCGCGTGGGTCATGCGGCGCAGATCGCCGAGCAGCGCGCCGGCGGCGCGATCGAGCTCGTCGTCGAGCAGTTCGACGGCCGACTGCTCGAACACTCCCTCGCGCCTTGACTCGCAGTCGGGGCAGCGCAGGACGATGCGCCAGTGCCGCACGCCTTCCTCGCACCAGTCCAGCGGGTAGACCAGCTCGCCGGCGCAGTTGAAGCAGACGTGCAGTTGGTCTGGCGTGCAGGCGCCGGCCTTGCGCTCGGCGCTCTGTGGGCGGGCCTTGGCCTCTGTGGTGGGAGGCTTCGGCGAGCGGGGGTGGATGTCGGGGCTCTCGTTGGGCTTCATCGCTGCTCACGCGCTTCATCGACGCCAAGCCGCCAGTGCTTTAGCCCGGCGCTTGCCGGCCGACGGGCCGCCCAGCGGACGCCACGCGCGGCGTCGCACCGGGCCGGACGGCAATCGCACGGTGGTAGGTTCAGATAGCCCATGGCGACCGCCATTCGCCCGATCGGCCACGAGGACAGGCTCAGCCTCGTGGAGCATCTGGAAGAGCTGCGCACCCGCCTGATCATCAGCGCGGTGGTGCTCGCTGTGGTCTTTGGCTTCTGCTTGTGGCAGAACCACGAACTGCTGCACATCCTCAACAAGCCGCTGCAGACGCAGACCAAGAAGCAGGTCGCCAAGGGCCAGGGCACGGTCGGTCAGGCGGTGCTCGCGCAGCAGAGCCTGTTGAAGCTCTCGCGCGACACACAGGCGGCGCTGCAGGCGCTTGAGAAGCCGGGCAGCGGCGTGTCGACGCGGGCGCGCGCGCAACTGCCGGCGTTGATCGCCGCGATGAAGGCGGATGTCGCGAAGATCCCGCGCAAGGCGACCGGCGACAACCCGGTCACGCTGGGCGTTGGTGAGCCGTTCACGACGACGATCACCGTATCTCTGCTGTTCGCGCTGGTGATCTCGCTGCCGTTGATCCTTTACGAGGTCTACGGGTTCATCCTGCCGGCGCTGAACGCGGATGAGAAACGCATCGCCAGGCCGCTGCTGACGGCAGTTCCGTTTCTGTTCGCCGTCGGCGTGGCGTTCGGCTACTTCGTCGTGCTCCCGGCCGCAGTTCGCTTCTTCGTGAACTTCAACGCGAACGAGTTCAACGTGCTCGTGCAGGCGAGCCAGTTCTACAGATTCGCGGCGACGGTGCTGCTGGCCATGGGCCTGGTCTTCCAGGTGCCCGTCGTGATCCTCGCGGCGACTCGCGTCGGGCTGGTCACAGTCGAGCAGCTGCGCAAGAGCCGTCGCTACGCGATCGTGGCCTGTGCGGCGATCGCCGCGTTCCTGCCGGGCGACGCGATCACGCTCGTGCTCGAGACGGTGCCGCTGTATGTGCTGTATGAGGCGAGTATCCTGGTGGCCTCGCTCGTCGTCCGCAGGGCCGCGGCGAGAGAGCAGGGCGCCGAGGGTTCGCAGGGGAGTCCGGCGCCGACCCCAGACGACCACCCAGCGGAGCCAAGCGTGCAGCAGATAATCGACCACGTGGACCCGGACCACACAGACTGATGCTGTTCGACCTCAGAGGGCGCCACAGGCGCCGCGCGGTCAAGGTGATCTACATCGGCCTGGCCGCGCTGATCGGCGGTGGCCTGATCCTGTTTGGAATCGGCACCGGCGGTGGCGGTGGCGGCGGCCTGCTCAACGTGGCCGGCGAAAACGAAGGCTCGGGCGGCACGAGCTTCGCCGGCCAGATCGAGAAATACGAAAAGACGATCAAAAAGCAGCCGAACAACGTCGCGGCCTGGGAAAAACTGACGCTGGCGCAACTACACGAAGCGGGCGGCGAAGCGTACGTCAACGCCACCACCGGGGCGCCGACGGCGAAGGGCCGGGAGCTGTTCACCAAGGCCTCGCGCTCGTGGGAAAGCTATCTCGCGCTGAACCCGCCCAAGCCGAGCACCGAACTGGCCAAGCTGATGGTGCGCGTGTACGGGCCCGAAGGCCTCAACCAGCCGTCCTCGGCGGTGCAGGTGCTGCAGCTGGTCGTCGCCAACGAACCGAAGAACGCGTCCTTTTACGCCCAGCTCGCCGAGTTCGCCTACAAAGCCAAGAACGCGCGCGTCGGCGATCTCGCTTCGACCAAGGCCGTCAGCCTGGCGCCGAGCACCTCGCGCGCACGGGTGAAGACGGAACTGGAAGCCGTCAAGAAGCACCCCGAAGGCGGCGAAACGTTCACCACGA
>DATHJQ010000005.1:0-11368 GCA_035286505.1 Solirubrobacteraceae bacterium
TCGCCGAGGGGCGCGTGATCGCCGACGGTCCCGCACCGGACCTGCTGGCCGGCGGCTGGTACTTCGCGACCGAGACGGCCCGCATCCTCGGCGGCGCCGGCGGCGCCCTGATCCCGGAGCAGGGCGCGGAGCTGCTGCGCGCGCGAGCGCCCGTGGAGGTCGCGCTGTGAGCTGGCCGCTCGCCTCGTTCATGGTCGTCGGCGTCGTGCTCGCGCTCGGCTGGCTGGCCTACGAGCGTGCGCGTCCGTCGGCGCGGATGGTCGCCGTCGTCGCCACGCTCGCCGCCGTCGCGGCGCTCGGGCGCGACGCCTTCGTTGCGCTCCCCGACGTCAAGCCGATCACGGCGATGACGCTCGTCGTCGGCTATGCGCTGGGTCCGCTGCCCGGCTTCACCGTCGGCGCGCTCGGCATGCTCGCATCGAACTTCGTGCTCGGACAGGGCCCGTACACGCCGTGGCAGATGGCCGCGTGGGGGCTCGTTGGCCTCGTCGGCGCGGCGCTCGGCGCGCTCAGCGCCCGGCGCCTGGGGCGCGTGCAGCTGGCGCTCGCCAGCGCCCTGGCGGCGTTCGGCGCGAAGGAGATCATGGAGGTCTACACCTGGACTCTCGGCGCCAGCCACACGCCGGCCGCCTTCCTGGCGATCGCCAGCACGGGACTTCCCTTCGACGTCACCGACGTGGTGGCCAGCTTCCTCTTCGGCCTCGCGTTCGCCCCCGAGCTGGCGCGGCTGCTGCTGCGCATGCGCGCCAGGATGGACGTCGGCTGGGAGCCCGTCGAGCCGGCCGGTCCCGTCGCCTCCTCCCCGCAGGCGCCCACGGGCGGTCTGCGCTCGCTGGGCGCGGGCGGACCGCTGGTCGCGCTGGCGCTCGCGCTCGTGGTCTCGCTGGGCGCGGCGCAGGCGGCGTCGGCCGCGTCGCTGAGCCGTCAGATCTCCTACCTGGCCTCCTCGCAGAACGCCGACGGCGGCTTCGGCGGCGCGCCCGGTCAGGCAAGCAGCGAGCTCTATACGGGCTGGGTCGCCGTGGGCCTCGCCGCCGCCGGACGCAACCCGGCGACTGTCCGGCGCAGCGGCCGTTCGGTGCTGGACTCGCTGCGCGCCCAAGCGGGTACGCTCAGCGGCCTCGGCGACGCCGAGCGCACGATCCTCGCGGCGCGCGCCTGCGGTGTGTCGCCGTACTCGTTCGCCGGGCACGACCTCGTCGCCGAGGTGCTGCGCGCTCGCCTGCGCAACGACTCCTTCCAGGGGCAGGTCAACCTGACGGCCTTTGCGATCCTCGCGCTGCGCGCCGCGGGGCACTCGGCGCGCTTGAGCGCGGTGCGCGAAGCGGCGGGCTGGATCGAGCGCCAGCAGAACGCCGACGGCGGCTTCGCCTTCGGCATGCGCGGCTCGCGCAGCGACGTCGACGACACGGGCGCCGCGCTGCAGGCGCTCGCCGCCGCCGGCGCGCGCAATCGGCGCGTGCCCGGCCTCGCCATCGGCTATCTGGTCCGCTCGCAGAACCCCGACGGCGGCTTTCCCCAGCAGTACGGGGGCGAATCCAACGCGCAGTCGACGGCCTGGGCCGTGCAGGGCCTGATCGCGGCGGGGCGCTCGCCCGGTGGCGTGCGCCGCCGTGGCAGCCGCTCGCCGGTCGGCTACCTGCAAAGCCTGATCGCGCCCGCGGGCAGCGTGCGCTACTCGCGCACGAGCGCCCAGGCGCCCGTGTGGGTGACCGCCACGGCGCTGGTCGCGCTGGCCGGCAAGACCTTCCCCGTCGGCTGATCGCGCCCTTTGCCGCCGCGCGAGGCGGCTGCGAGCAAGCGCTGCGCCGGGGATCTCGTCGGCCGCGCGCCTTCAGCCGGGCTTTAGCACCGCTTCTACGCTGTGGGAGACATGTCAGGACACTCCTACTCGACCGCCGCGCCGCTGCCACGCGGCCTGAAGATCGCCCACGGCGGCGAAGAACGCCGCCCCGCGGGGCTCGCCGGCCCCCTGTTGCTGGGCGCATCCAGCCTGGTGGCGCTGCTCGTTGTCTGGGCCGTCGCCGAGTTCGTCCCAGCCGCGCATGTGCGCGACGCGACGCTGCTGGGCCATTTCCTGGCCCGCGACTACGGCAGCGTCCACTCCCTCGCCGACCACCTGCCGCGACTGCTCAACCCGCTGCTGTTCACGCTCTGGAGCGTCGCGCTGGTGCTCACCGCGCTCGCCCGCGAGCGCCCACGGGTCGCGCTGGCGGTCGCGCTGGTGCTTGCGCTCGCGCCGCTCAGCGCGGAGGTCCTCAAGCCGCTGCTCGCCCATTCCCACCTGGCCGTCGGGCGGGCGCAGGTCGACGCGGCCTCGTTCCCCAGCGGGCACTCCACGGCGGCGGCCATCGTCGCGATTGGCGCGGTGCTCGTCGCGACGCCCCGGCTGAGGCCGGCCGTTGCGGCGCTCGGCGCGCTGTTCGCGCTGGCGGTCGGCGCCGCGCTGCTGGTGCGTGGCGCGCACATGCCCAGCGACGTGCTCGGCGGCTACCTGCTCGCGCTGATGTGGGCCGCTCTGGCGGTGGCGGGCGTGCGCATCTCCGAGCGCCGCCGCTCGCCGGGCGCGATCGCCGGTTAGGACTCGCCCGCCGCGCCGTGCGCGCCCGGCTGCCACAGCGGCTCGGCCTGCTCGTCGGCGCCCGGCTCGCCGTTGGCGGCGCGGCTGAGGATGAACAGCAGGTCTGAGAGGCGGTTGAGGTAGCGCACGACCTCGCCGTTGGCCTCCTCGCCGACGGCGATCGCGCGCCGCTCGGCCCGCCGACAGACGGTGCGGCAGACGTGCAGGTGCGCGGCCGCGGGCGTGCCGCCGGGGATCACGAAGGAGCGCAGCGGCGCGAGCGTGGCGTTGACCTCGTCGCAGGCGCGCTCCAGCCACTCGGTGTAGTCGCCGCCGACGCGCAGGCGCTCACGCGTCTCGCCGCCGCGGGCCGCGTCCGGCGCCGGCACGGACAGGTCGGCGCCGATGTCGAGCAGGTCGTTCTGCACGCGACGCAGCCACTGCGTGAACTGCTCTGGCAGGCCCGGTTGCAGCAACGCGACGCCGATCGTCGCGTTGAGCTCGTCGACGGTCCCATAGGCCTCGACGCGCGGATGCAGCTTGGAGACACGGCTCATGTCGCCGAGGTGCGTCTCGCCGCCGTCGCCGAGCTTGGTGTAGATGCGCGTGAGGTTTACGGTCATGGCTGGTGGCGGTCTCGCGTCGTCGCGGCACAGGTTGGCGTGGGGTCGCGGCGACTTCGCTGCTTCGATGATAGGCGCGCCGAGCACCGGAATGCAGATCCTCCGCGCGATCGGATACGTTCCCGCCCTTCATGCGCATTGGCGTTCCGAAGGAGACGGCTGCGGGCGAGCACCGGGTTGCGCTCGTGCCCGAGGTCGTCGGCAAGCTCAAGGGCAAGGGCCTGGATGTGCTCGTGCAGAGCGGCGCGGGCACGGATGCGCTCGTGCCCGACGCCGCCTTCGCGGAGGCAGGCGCAGAGCTGACGCAGGACGCGGGCGAGGTGTGGCGCTCGGACGTCGTGCTGACGATCGCGCCCCCGGACCCGGAGCAGATCCGCGCGCTCGGGCAGGGCTCGATCCTGATCGGCTTTTTGGCGCCGCTGTCGAGCCCGCAGACGACGAAAGCGCTGGCCGACGCCGGTGCGACGGCCTTCGCGATGGAGTCGATCCCGCGCATCTCGCGTGCGCAGTCGATGGACGCGCTGTCCTCGCAGGCCAACGTCGGCGGCTACAAGGCGGCGCTCCTGGGCGCCGAGGAGATGGGCCGCTTCTACCCGATGCTGATGACGGCGGCGGGCACGATCCCGCCGGCGAAGGTGCTCGTGCTGGGCGTCGGCGTGGCGGGGCTGCAGGCGCTGGCGACGGCCAAGCGCCTGGGCGCGCGCACGACCGGCTACGACGTGCGCCCGGAGGTCGCCGAGCAGGTGCAGTCGCTCGGTGCGCAATGGCTCGACCTCGGCCTGGAGGCCAGCGGCGAGGGCGGCTACGCGCGCGAGCTGACCGACGAGGAGCGCGCGCGCCAGCAGCAGGCGCTGACCGACGCGATCAAGGGCTTCGACGTGGTCATCACGACGGCGCTCGTGCCGGGGCGCCCGGCGCCGAAACTGGTCACGGCGGAGGCCGTCGAAGGGATGAAGGCGGGCTCGGTGATCATCGACATGGCGGGCGAGACGGGCGGCAACTGCGAGCTGACCGAGCCGGGCCAGACGGCGGTCAGGCACGACGTGAAGATCGTCTCGCCGCTGAACCTCCCGTCGAGCATGCCCGAGCACTCCTCACAGCTGTTCGCCCGCAACGTGCTGTCTCTGCTCGAGCTGCTGGTCGGCGATGACGGAGCCCTGAAGCTCGATTTCGATGACGAGATAATCGCCGGCGCCTGCGTGGTGCGCGGCGGCGAGATCGTCAACGCCGGCGCGAAGGCGACCGTGGAGAACTCGGCTTCGTCGCCGGCCCAGCCGAGCCCTGCGGCTCCGGCCGCGGGCGATCGGTTGAGCGGAGGCGCCCAGCAGTGATCCTCGCCAGCACCCTCACCACCAACCTCGCGATCCTCGTGCTCGCGGGCTTCATCGGCTTCGTCGTGATCTCCAAGGTGCCCAACACGCTGCACACGCCGCTGATGTCGGGCACGAACGCGATTCACGGCATCGTGCTGCTCGGCGGCCTGCTGATCGTGGGCTTCTCGGGCAACGGCACGTTCAACAAGGTCATCCTCGTGATCGCGATTGCGTTCGGGACGATCAACGTGGTCGGCGGCTTCCTTGTCACCGACCGCATGCTGGAGATGTTCAAGTCCAAGCCCAAGCCGCCGAGGGACGCCGACGGCGAGGGGAGGGACGCGTCGTGATCCTCGCGAGCTCCTTCCTGCAGGAACAGAACTTCCTCGACGCCCTCTACATCGTCGCCTTCGCGCTGTTCATCCAGGGCTTGCGCGGTCTGTCGGGGCCGACGACCGCCGTGCGCGGCAACCGCATCGCGGCGGTGGGAATGGCGATCGCGGTCATCGCCACGCTGCTGAACAAAGGCGAGGGCAACTGGGGGCTGATCGTGCTCGGCGTCGCGCTGGGCACCGCCGTAGGCGTGCCGGCGGCGCGTCAGGTGAAGATGACGGCGATGCCGCAGATGGTCGCGCTGTTCAACGGCGTCGGCGGCGGCGCGGTGTTCCTGATCTCCTGGTCGGAGTTCCGCCTGACCGACGGCTACTCGGGCACCG
This sequence comes from Solirubrobacteraceae bacterium, assembly GCA_035286505.1. GTDB lineage: Bacteria > Actinomycetota > Thermoleophilia > Solirubrobacterales > Solirubrobacteraceae > Palsa-744. The sequence goes on from DATHJQ010000005.1 coordinate 5,213, forward strand.
CGACCTACATCGCGGTCTTCTCGCTGTTTGCGGCGATCGTCGGCTCGGTCTCCTTCTGGGGCTCGAACATCGCCTTCGGCAAGCTCCAGGAAATCATCCCGGGGCGTCCGATCAGCTTCGGCTCGGCACAGCAGATCGTCAACCTCGTGCTGCTGATCCTCGCGCTGGCCGCCGGCGTGGACATCGCCGCGGGCTCGCACTCCGAGGCGATCTTCATCGGGCTGCTGATCTGCTCGGCGCTGCTCGGCAACGCCGTCGTGCTGCCGATCGGCGGCGCGGACATGCCGGTCGTGATCTCGCTGCTGAACGCCTTCACCGGCCTGTCCGCGGCCGCCACGGGAATCGCCTTGAACAACACGGCGCTGATCGTCGCCGGCATGATCGTCGGCGCGTCGGGAACGATCCTCACGAACCTGATGGCCACCGCGATGAACCGCTCGATCCCGGCGATCGTCGCGGGCGGCTTCGGTGGCGGTGGCGCCGTCGAGGGCGCCGAGGGCGCCGGCGAGCACGCCGGCACCGTGCGTTCGACCAGCGCCGCCGACGCGGCGATCCAGCTCGCCTACGCCAGCCGCGTGGTCATCGTGCCCGGCTACGGCATGGCCGTTGCGCAGGCCCAGCACGCAGTGCGCGAGCTGACCAAGGAGCTGGAGAAACGCGGCGTCGAGATCAGCTACGCGATCCATCCGGTCGCCGGGCGCATGCCCGGACACATGAACGTGCTGCTCGCCGAGGCCGACGTGCCCTACGACCAGCTCAAGGAGATGGACGACGCCAACCCGGAGTTCCAGCGCACCGACGTCTCGCTGGTGATCGGCGCAAACGACGTGACCAACCCGGCTGCCAAGAACACGCCGTCCTCGCCGATCTACGGTATGCCGATCCTCGAAGTCAACGACAGCCACTCGGTGATCGTCATCAAGCGCTCGATGAACCCCGGTTTCGCCGGCATCGAAAACGAGCTGTACTACGACCCCAAGACGGCGATGCTGTTCGGCGACGCCAAGTCGGCGGTCACCGAGATCACCTCGGAGCTCGGCCAGATCTGAGTCGCGCCTCTGCGAGACTGCGGTCGTGATCGAGCGCAGCCAGGCTCTCGCGGCGCTGACCGAGGAGGAGTTCGACGTCGTCGTCGTCGGCGGCGGCATCACCGGCGCCGGCGTCGCGCTCGACGCCGCCTCGCGCGGCTACAGCGTCGCGCTGCTGGAGCGCTCCGACTATGCCGCGGGAACCTCCAGCCGCTCCAGCAAGCTCGTGCACGGCGGGCTTCGCTATCTGCAGAACTTCGACCTCGGGCTCGTGCGCGAGGCCCTGCTGGAGCGCCAGCTGATGGTCGCCCTGGCGCCGCACCTCGTGCGGCCACTGCCGCTCGTGGTGCCCGCCTTCGAGGGTGCCCGCCCCGACCGCCTGGTCGGCGTCGGTTTGAACCTCTATGACGTGATGTCGGTCACCGACCGCCGCTCGGCCACCCGCCTGGGCTCGCGCAAGGGCAGACGCGCTCGCGCCACGGCCGAGCGCGGAGGGGAGGGCGAGCAGGCGACCGAGCCGGGGGCCGCGCCGGCCCTGGCGGAGGGTGGCGAGTCGTGGAGCCCCGAGCGCCATCGTGTGATCTCCGGAGAGGAGGTGCTGGAGCTTCTGCCGGCGCTGGCCTCGCGCGAGCCGACGAGCGGTTATCTCTTCTACGACTGCCAGACCGATGACGTTCGCCTCGTGCTGACCGTGCTCGGTGAGGCCGAGCGCTTCGGCGCGGTGTGCGCCAACCGCGTCGACGTCACGGGGCTGCTCGAGCACGAGGGGCGCGCGCATGGGGTTCGCGCGCGCGACGGCGAGAGCGGCGAGGAGTTCGAGGTGCAGGCGGCCAACGTCGTCAACGCGACGGGCGTGTGGGCCGACGAGCTGCGCCCGCGCGAGCTTCACGACGAGGCCGAGCTGCCGCGCATCCGCCCCAGCCGCGGCACGCACGTCACGCTGCGCCACGACGACCTGCCGCTCGTCGGCGGCGCGATCGTCCCGGCGGCCTCGGGGCGCTCGATCTTCGCGCTGCCGTGGCTCGGGCACACGCTCATCGGCACCACCGACAACGACTACGAGGGCTCGCTGGCGCACGTCGCGCCCTCCGGCGAGGACGTCGACTACCTGCTGGCGGCGGTCAACGACTTCTTCGGCTCGTCTTTCGCGCCGGACGACCTGACCGGTGCGTTTGCCGGCGTGCGGCCGCTGATCTCCACCGGCGACCCGAAGAAGTCCGTCGACATCTCGCGCAAGGCGGAGCTGTATGAGACCTCCTCGGGGATGATCACGATCACCGGCGGCAAGCTGACGACCTGGCGGCGGATGGCGAAGATGACCGTAGACCGCCTCGTCGAGCGCGAAGCGCGCGACGCCCCCTGCCGCACGCGCGATATCCCGCTCGGCCAGGCGATCGCCGTCGACGAGCTTACGCCCGTGGAGGGCGTGGCGGAGAAGTCCTATCCGGCGCTCGCCGCGCGCTACGGCCACGCCGCGCACGAGGTGCTCGCGCTCGCCGCCGAACGGGGCGAGCTGGCCCAGCCGATCGTGCCCGGGCTGCCCGACCTGCTGGCCGAGGTCGCGCAGGCGGCCCGCCACGAGCAGGCGCGCAGCATCGGCGACGTGCTGCTGCGGCGCACGCGGCTGGGACTGCTCGCGGCGCGCGAGCTCACCGGCCACGGCCAGGGTGCCGTTGCCGTCGAGCGCGTCGGCGATGTCCTGGCGGGCGAGCTCGACTGGGACGCGGCGCGAATGCGACAGGAGATCGAGCGTTTCGCAGACGAGGCCCGCGCCGAGGGCCTGCTGAGGCCGTGAGCGAGGGCAGAGCGGCCCGCAGGGCGACGCCGGTGCACCGCCTGCACGCCGCCGGTCGCGAGCTGGAGCTTGGCGCACGGCCATGGCTGATGGGCATCGTCAACGCGTCGCCCGATTCCTTCAGCGACGCCGGGCAGCGGCCGACGCTCGACGACCAGGCGCAGCTGGCCCGGGAGCTGCTGGCCGCCGGCGCGGACATCATCGATGTCGGCGGCGAGTCGGCGACCACCGGGCGGCCGGTGGTCGCCGTCGAGCAGGAGATCGCGCGCGTCGTGCCGCTCGTGCGCCTGATCGCGGGCGAGCTCGGCGCGGTCGTGTCCGTCGACACCTACAAGCCGGCGGTCGCGCGCGCGGCCGTCGCCGCGGGGGCGAGCATCGTCAACGACGTCAGCGGACTGCGCGACCCCGAGCTGGCCGACGTCTGCGCGCAGAGCGGCGCGGCGCTCGTCGTGATGCACACGCGCGCGGCGCCGCGCGAACGCCTGCAGGACCCAGACCTCTACGCAGACATCACCGCCGAGGTGCTCGCCTTCCTGCGTGAGCGGATCGCCGTTGCGCTCGCCGCCGGCGTCGCGCGCGAGCAGTTGATCGTCGACCCCGGTCCGGACTTCGCCAAGACGCCCGCGCAGACGATCCGCCTGCTCTCGGAGCTCGATCGCCTGCACGAGCTCGGCAGGCCGCTGCTGATGGCGATCTCGCGCAAGGACTTCGTCGGCGCGCTGACCGGCCGCGCGCCACGCGAGCGTCTTGCCGGCACCCTGGCCGCGCTGGCGCATGGCGTCGACGAGCGTGCGCACATCTTTCGCGTCCACGATGTCGCCGCCGCCGCCGACTTCCTCGCCGTGCGCGCGGCGCTCGCGGGCGATCGGTGGCCGAGCAGGAACCTGTCGCTCGACGACGAGCTGCGTTACGACCGGCCGGGCCGCTGACCGGCTTCGGGAGCAGGCTTGCGCACCGATCGCGAGTCGCCCGAACGAGTCGCTAGGCTGGCGTGACAACGGGTGCCCGCGCTGTCCAACGCGACGGGACGCCAACCACCCATCCAACCGAAGGAGAAGCAACATGCCAGCAGTTCTCGATCGCTCCGAGCTAGAGGCCAGTCCCCTCGCCGACCTGCACGCGATCGCCGACCAACTCGGCCTCGACGGATTTCGCCGGCTGCGCAAGGCGGACCTGATCGATCGGATTCTCGGCGACGCACCGGCGGCGGACGACGCCGGTGGGGGCTCATCCGCTTCCACGGCAGACGAGCAGGACGCCTCCGAGCGGCCGTCCGGCTCGCGCAGCAGGCGACGCGGCGGGCGTTCGCGGCGCCCAGGCTCGGCCGCCAGCGGCGATTCGACCGACGTCGACGAGGCCGAAGAGGACGACGACGTCCCGGCGAAGGCGCCCGCCAGGCCGGCCCGCGCGCGCGGTGGGCGGCGCGAGCGCGGACGCGGCGCGCGTGACGATGCGCCGTCGAAGGACGCCGACGGCGATGACGCGATGGCCGAAGGCGTCGTCGAGGTGCTTGGCAACGGCTCGGCCTTCCTGCGCGTCGACCCGCCCGAGCCGTCCGACGACGATGTCTACATCTCCGCAGCGCAGGTCCGCCGCTGCGAGCTCGTATCGGGCGACCGCGTCACCGGCCCCGCACGCACCGCACGGCGCTCCGAGCGCTACCCGTCGCTGGTGCGCGTCGACACGATCAACGGCGCGTCGGCCGATTCCGTTTCGGCGGGCACGCGCTACGAGGATCTGCCGGTCGACTACCCCAGCGAGCGCCTTGCGCTGGAGTCCAAGGACGCGACGCTCGAGGCGATCGAGTGGCTGACGCCGTTCGGCCGCGGCTCGCGCGTGACGATCGTCGGCGCTGCGCGCGCCGGCAAGACCGAGACGCTGCGCGGGGTGTACGCGGCGCTCGCAACCGATCGGGGATCGGCCAGCGAGAGCCTGGACGTCTCGCTCGTGCTCGCCGGCGTGCGCCCCGAGGAGATCGCCCAGTGGCAGGACGGTCCAGCGGCCCCGGTCGCGGCGCTCAGCTTCGCCGCCTCGTCGGACGCGCAGAGCCAGGCCGTCGACAGGGCGCTGGACGCGGCCAGGCGCGTGGCCGCGCGTGGGGGGGATGCGGTCGTGCTGATCGACGGCCTCGACGGGCTCAGCCCGCACGCTGCGCGCAAGGCTCTCGGCGCGGCGCGAAACCTGCGCGATGGCGGCTCGCTGACGGTCATCGCAACCGCCGCGCGGCCGCTCGGCGGCGAGACCACGGTGATCGCGCTCGACGTCGCCTTGACGTCGACGGGGCGCCAGCCGATCCTCGACCTGGCCGCCAGCGGCACGCTGAAGCCCGAGCTGCTCGTCGGCGAGGACGGAGCGAAGGCGATCATGCAGGCACGCGCGAGCGCGCTCGACGTCTAGGCGCTGGCCAGGCTCGCTACGCGTAGCGCTTGTAGGCGACGCGGCCCCAGGACGGCTCGGGCGCCAGTTCGATCGGCTCGCCGCCGGCCTGCGACAGCGGGTCGGTGGCCTGCGCGTAGGCGAACGACCCGGTCTCCTCGTCGAAGCACACGCTCAGCTCGCCCTCGTTGACGCGCTGGTCCAGCCACGCTCCGCGGAACACCAGGCGGCGCAGCCAGTGCACGAGCGAGCGCTCCGCCGGCCCGACGAGCTCAGGCCAGCAGTCGTTGACGTGCTGCCCGAGCGCCGACGCGGGGTCTGAGATCTCGCCGTTGACGGCCAGGTTGACCAGGTCTTCCAGCTCCTCCTCGCCGAGGCGCCCGCCGACGAAGCCGACCTTGATCGCCGCCTGCTCGCAGCGCTCGGCGAAGTCCTCCTCGTTGAAGGTGAAGCGCAGCTCGCCGTATTCGAGGACGAAGTCCTCTCCCGAGTCGTAGTTTCCGCGGCGCGTAGTGTCCATAGCAGGCTGACCGGCGGCCTCGGCCCCGGGTCGTCGGGATCATACGGTGGGTTCCTGCCCAGCCCACTGCGGTGCACGGGATTTTGCATTCGCGAATGCTTCTGCTGGGCTTGTCGTGCAGGCCGCCGATGTCGTTGCAGTCGCCGCCACGCCGGCGGTATCTCGCCTTCGCGCGGGGCCGGCCAGCGACGGTGTGCGTGCCCGGCCCTCTATACGCTGCGCGCATGGCGCGCCTGACCCAGCACGGCCTCAAGCGAGTGCTCGGCACGAGCGCATTGTTCTCCACCGCCTACGGCAACGTCGGCTCCTCGATCTACTACGCGCTGGGCCTGGTCGCCTCGTTCGCGCTCGGCCTGACTCCCGTGGTGTTCATCATCACGGGCGTCATCTTCTACCTGACCGCGGCCACCTACTCCGAGGCGACCGCGATGTACCCC
>DATHJQ010000006.1:0-7303 GCA_035286505.1 Solirubrobacteraceae bacterium
GATCGCGCCGTCGGCCGCCGGCAACTCGCCGGTCAGGCCCGTGATGGGCCCGAGCTCGGTGATCGTCCTGACGGGGCCAGAGCACATGCGCCAGCGCAAGCTGCTGCTGCCGCCGTTTCACGGCGAGCGCATGCGCGAGTACGAGCAGACGATCGTCGACGCCACGCGCAAGGACATGGCCACGTGGCCGCTGGGCCGGCCGATGCGCCTACAGGAGCGCACGCGCGCGATCACGCTGGAGGTCATTTTGCGCGCTGTCTTCGGCGTCGAGGCCGAGCGCATGGACGCGCTGCGCACGGCCATCGGCGACCTGCTGGCGCCGATGCAGCCGTGGCGCATGGTGCTGTTCGCGCTGCGCCGCCCCAGCGTCGAGCGCCCGCCCGGCGCGATCGGCCGCGCGCTGGACCGCTTGGACGCCGTCATCTATGACGAGCTGACCAAGCGCCGCGCGCAGCAGGACCTCGCCGAGCGCACCGACATCCTCTCCCTGCTGCTGCAGGCCCGCGACGAGGACGGCGAGGCGATGACCGACGGCGAGCTGCGCGACGAGCTCGTCACGCTGCTGCTGGCCGGACACGAGACGACCGCCACGTCCGTCGCCTGGGCGGTCGAGCGCCTCGTGCGCCATCCCGACAAGCTCGCGCGGCTCGTTGCCGAGATCGACGCGGTCGACGCGAGCGGCGAGGAGCGCTACATGAACGCCGTCATCGCCGAGACGCTGCGCGTGCGCCCGGTCGTGCCGATCGTCGCGCGCATGCTCACGCAGCAGCTCGACGTCGACGGCTACGCGCTGCCGGCGGGCACGCGCGTGACGCCCTCCATCTACCTCACCAACCGAAACGCGCGCGTGTACGAGGACCCGCACAGCTTCAGCCCCGAGCGCTTCGAGCACAGCGCGCCAGAGACCTTCGCCTGGATTCCCTTCGGCGGCGGCATCCGCCGCTGCATCGGCGCGTCCTTCGCGCAGCTGGAGATGAAGCTCATGCTGCGCACCATGCTTGGAGAGCTGACGCCCGGCTTGCCCGACGAGCGCGGTCCCCTCGGCGCCCTGCGCGCGCTGCCCGGCGCGCGAGACGAGCTCAACCGCCGCCGCGCCATCACGCTCGTGCCTTCGCGCGGCGCGCGCGTCGTGTGGAGTGCGCGGGGCTGAGCTCGCGGGTCGCGGTTCTCGCGGGCGGCGCGTCGGGCGCAAGGTCGTCCGGATGCAATCTAAAGGCGCGCCGGGGATGTTGCTCGCGCGCCCAGCGATAGCCATGGTTATACGCCGGGCGTGCCCAGCGATAGCCATGGTTATACGCCGGCCGAAGCGCGAAGTACCGTCTCCAGCATGCACCCGCCCAGCGCTAGTGACACGCCGCACAGCGGCCTGGAGGCGTCTGCGCCAGGCGGAGCGGCGCTGACGGCGACGCCTGAGCAGCTGCTGCGTCGCTTCGGCCTGGACGAGTTCCGCCCGGGCCAGCGCGAGGCGGTCGCGGCGGCGCTCGCGGGCAACGACAGCCTGGTCGTCATGCCGACGGGCGGCGGCAAGTCGCTGTGCTACCAGCTGCCGGCGCTGGCGAACATCGGGCTGGTCGTCGTGGTCAGCCCGCTGATCGCGCTGATGGCCGACCAGTGGCGCCGCCTGCGCCAGGCCGGCGTGAGCTCGACGATGCTCGCGTCGGGCATGGAGGACGGCCACAACCAGCAGGCGCTCGCGCAGATCGCGGCGGGCGAGACGCAACTCGTGCTGGCGGCGCCCGAGCGGTTTGCCTCGGGCGCGTTTCGCGCCGCGCTGGCGCAGCGCGAGGTGGCGCTGTTCGTCGTCGACGAGGCTCACTGCGTGGCCGAGTGGGGACACGACTTTCGCCCCGACTACCTGCGCCTGCACGACGCCATCGCTTCGCTCACGGGCCCCAACGGCGGGCGCCCGGCGGTCATGGCGGCGACGGCCACGGCGACGCCGCGTGTGGCGCAGGAGATCGCCGCGCGCCTGCAGCTGCGCGAGCCGGTGTCGATCCGCTCGGGCTTCGATCGCCCGAACGTGACGTTCGATGTCGTCAGCGTGGAGGGCAAGGGCGCGGTGGCGCGCAAGTGGGCGGCGCTGCTGCACGCACTGGGCGACCGATCGGAGATCGGCCAGCAGGCGCGTCCGGCGATCGTCTACTGCGGCACGCGCAAGGACACCGACGCCGTCACCGCGAGGCTTTGCGAGGAGGGCTTCGCCGCGGTCGCCTACCACGCGGGCATGAGCTCAGACGACCGGCGGGCCAGCCAGGAGGCGTTCATGCAGGACCGCGCGGAGGTGGTCGTGGCGACGAACGCGTTCGGCATGGGCGTGGACAAGGCCGACGTGCGCACCGTCGCGCACTGGGCGCTGCCGACGAGCCTGGAGGCCTACTACCAGGAGGCGGGGCGCGGCGGGCGCGACGGGCGCCCGGCGCGCGCGCTGCTGCTAGGCGCGAGGATGGACCTGGGGCGCCTGATCCGCTTCATCAAGGAGCGCGAGACGAGCGTCGACGACGTCAAGGCCTACGTCGTGCGACTGCGCCGTGGCGCCGACGACGACATCGCGGCGATCGGACACGGCGAGCTGGGCGAGCGCGACCGTGTGCTGCTGTCGATCGCCGAGCGCGCTGGCGCGGTCGAGCTCGAGCCGGCAGGCCACGACGGGCTGCTCGTGCGCCTGACCGGGCGGGGCAGCCCGCGCATGGCGTTCGCCGCGATCAAGGCTTCGCGCGACCGCGGCTGGGAGGCCTATCGCTCGATCGAGCGCTACATGACAAGCGGCGAGACCTGCCGCAGAAGGCAGATCCTCGACCACTTCGGCGACGACGAGCCGGGCCGCCCGACGGGGCGCTGCTGTGACGTGTGCGATCCCGACGCGGCGCTCGTCGCGGCCGTGGCGGCGCCGATCAAAGCCAAGCGCGCGGGGCGTGTGGCGTCGGGCGCGGGCGCCGGCGCGGGTGGCACGAGCGCCGCAGGCGAGAGCGACGGTCCGCCGGTGGACGGCGAGGACTTCGAGCGCCTGCGTGCATGGCGCTACGCGCGCGCGGAGGGCAAGCCGGCCTACACGGTCGCATCCAACGCCGTGCTCGAAGAGCTGCTGCGCGCGACGCCCGCGAGCGTCGGCGCGCTGCTGGAGATCCGTGGGATCGGGCCTGCCTTCTGCGAGAAGCACGGCGAGTCGCTGCTGGCCGAGCTGGCGGCGCTCGCGACGCCGGGCGGCGTCGCCGCCCGGCCCGCGGGCGCCACGCCCGGCGCGGCTGACGCCTCGCTAGCATCTGGGAGCGCGCCGACGTAGCTCAGCTGGTAGAGCACTTCACTCGTAATGAAGGGGTCCGGGGTTCGAGTCCCCGCGTCGGCTTGCTCGCTTGACGCACGCTTTCGCGACGGTTTCACGGTGGCTGCACGCATGCGCGCAATAGTGGGCGACGATGGGTCCCGACGCGGTCATCCTCTCGCCCCACTTCGACGACGCGGTGCTGTCGTGTTGGCATGTGCTTGAGAGCGCCGTCGAGGTGCTCGTGGTGAACGTCTTCGCGGGCGAGCCTGCCGCTGGAGCGCTCGGCTGGTGGGACCGGCTCGCGGGCGCGACCGACTCGGCGGCGGCGGTCCGCATGCGTATCGAGGAGGACCGCCGGGCGCTTGCGCTCGCCGGCCGCGAGGCCGTCAACCTGCCGTTCTTGGACAGCCAATACCGGCGGTCCGACCAGGCCCCGGCAGAGATCGCCGAGGCGCTGCGCGGAGTGCTCGTCGCGGGCGCTCGCATATACGCGCCGGCGAGTCTGGGCGACCACCATGCCGACCACACCGCCGTGCGTGCGGCGGCACTGGCGCTCCACGAAGAGGTCGCCGAGGTGACGCTGTACGCCGACCTGCCTCACGCCACACAGAACGGGTGGCCGCGGTGGGTGCTCGACGGTCGGTCGTCCCCGGGTGCCGATCGGGCAGGCGAGCGGTGGGCGAGCCAGCTCGAGGCCACCGGCATCCCAGTCGAGCGGATGGTGGCTGCGGCCCACCGCCTGCCCCCCGAGGAACGCGCCCGCAAGCTCGAGGCGGTGCTCACCTACGCCAGTCAGACAGCGCCGCTGGAGCAGGTCTTCGGACGTTCGCTAAAAGATCCTGAGCTGCTCGCCTTCGAGGTCGATTGGCGGCTGCCCCTAAGGGCGTAGCGTCGGTCCTGGGAGCTCGAGCTCTGCGAGTGCGCGCTCGCGGAACCGGCCACCGATCCCCTCGTCGCCGACCGATGCGGCCATGGTGTCGATCAGTTCGCGTGCGCGCCGGCTGCGATCCTCGGCCTCCTCCGGCCTGCCCGCCGCGGTGGCCACGCGGGCAAGCCCGGCTTCGATCTGCCAGCGCTCGCTGATCAGCCCCTCGTCGCCGGCCGCCTGGGCGCTGCGGGCAAGCATGCTCGCTGCCGAAGCCCAGTCCCCCCGAGCCTCGGCGCAGCGCGACAGCAGCCGGGCGGTCGATGCGATCGACCTACGCGCCCCACTGCGCTCCCACGCTTGCAGTCGGGCGCGCAATGCCTCTTCGGCGCGCGAGATGTCGCCGGCCGCGAGTTGGGCCTCGGCGATCGCGGCGTAGGCCTGCTCTCCCCAGAAGTCGACTCTGCCGGGCGGCGTGGTGACCTGCGCTGCGATCCCCTCTGCACGCTGCGCGAGGTCGCGTGCCTGCGACTCGGCCCCCGCCATTCGCGCCGCCGAGGAGAGAGCTCCGAGGCAACGGAAGACCTGCCCACGCGCCCGGTGGCGCTCGGCGGCGGCAAGCCCGCGCTCGAGCACGGCGACAGCCTCCTCTGGGGCACGCAGGTCCAGGAGCGGGCGCGCGAGACCCGCTGCTGCCCAACCGAGCCAGTCCGCCGCGGGGGTGTCCCCGCTTTCGAGCGCCTCGCGACCGAACGCGAGCGATCCCGCATAGTCGCCTCGACAGCGCGCGATCCAGCTCGACGTGTCGCGGATCAGCACTCCGGTGTGGGAATCGCCGATGCGGTCGCTGATGGCCAGCGCCTCGGCGATACGCTGCTCGGCCTCCTGCCAATTGCAGCGCTCCAGCGGCACGTAGCAGGACTCGCAAAGCGTCCACTGCAGGTACCAATCGTCGCCGCGCTCGCGCTGGCCTCGCTCGAGCTCCGCGCAGAGCTCCTCCAGGCGCTCGAGGTCGCCAAGCTGCAGCGCAGCGAACTTGAGGCTGTCCGTCGCGCGACTGACTGCAAGCTCGTCGCCCGACCAGCGCGCGCTCTGCAGCGCGCGCTCGCCCAGCTCGACCGCCTCGGCGAACCCGAGCTCGTTCGCGAGCACGAGCGAAAGGCGGTTCAGAGCACTGACCTGCCCGGATTCGTCGCCGAGCTCCTCGGCTATCCGCAGCGCCTCTTCGTGAGAGCGCCGCGAGGCCTGCGGGTCGAGCACGTGCCAGTGCATCCCCAGAGCGTTGTTCACGTGCATCTCGGTGGCCCGGTCGCCGGCGGCGCGCGCACCCTCGAGCGCGTGCTCGAGGTCGGCCAGTGCCCGGTCGGGCTCACCGAGCATTCGAAACGTCCAGGCGCGGGCGCGGTAGAGGTCACGGATCGTCTCCTCCCCGGTGGCCGTCATACCGAGCATCTCGCCCGCGACGATCGCCCCTTCCAAGTTCTCGAGCGCCGTCTCCTGGGCGTGGACCCTTTCAGCCGCCGCCGCGGCGCGGCGGTGGTAGTCAAAGGCCTTGCGCAGCTCGCCGGCGGCGCGGTAGTGGTAGGCGAGGGCGCCCGCGCGCTCGTCGGGCCGGTCGGTGGGCGCCTCCTCGATCGCCGCGGCGATCCGCCCGTGGATCGCCGCCTTTCTCGTCGCAGACAGCTGCTCGTAGAGCGTCTCGCGAAAGAGCGCGTGCGAGAAGCTGAGCCGCCCCGCCGACTGGGCAGGCTCGACCAGGACATCGGCGTCGATCGCCTCCTCGACCAGGTCGGTGAGGCGATCACGTGGGTGCTCGAGTACGCGCTCGAGCACGTCCAGCTCGAAGTCGCGACCTGCGACCGCAGCCACTGACAGCGCCTGGCGGCAGTCATCCCCGAGGCCGCGCACGCGGCGCAGCAACAGGTCCCTGACGCTGTCCGGGACCCCGCCGGCCGCCGCATCCCAATCCGCCTCCGCGCCGACATCGTGCAGCAGCTCCTCGATGAAGAACGGGTTGCCCTCGCTGCGGTCTGCTACGCGGCGCACGAACCCGCGTGGCGGCTGTTGCCCGGAGCGACCTGCGATCAGCTCGGCGACCGCGACCTCGCCGAGGCCCGACAAGGAAAGTCGCTCGACCGTCCGCGAGCGGCGCAGCTCTGCCAGCGCTCGGGCGAGCGGGTGCTCGTCGTCCACCTCGACCGGACGGTAGGTGCCCAACACCATCAGCGGTGCATGCTTCGCCGAGCGTGCAAGGTGGCGGAGCAGCAGCAGGCTCGGCTGGTCGGCCCACTGCAGGTCGTCCAGGAAGAGCACCAACGGCCGGAGGTGCGCAGCGTCGGCCAGCAGCGAGGAGACCGCCTCGAACAGGCGGAAGCGCTCCTGCTCGGCGCCAAGGCCAGTCGGCCCGTCGGCGATGCGCGCGTCCGCGAGCTCTGGCACGATCGCGGCGAGCTGTGCCCGCCGCGGGCTGACTTGCACAGCCAGCTCGGCGGGCGGGCAGCAGGCGACGTAATGGCCCAGCGCCTCGACGAATGGCTGGTAGGGGACCACGGTCTCCTCGTGGCAGCTGCCCGCCAGCACCGTCGCGCCCCGTTCGTGCGCTGCGCGGGCGAACTCCCGCGCCAGGCGTGTCTTGCCGATCCCTGGCTCGCCCGCCAGAGCCACGACGCGCAAGCCCCGCTCGCGCACCGCCGCCCAGGCTGCCTCCAGAGCAGCCGTCTCATCTGAGCGGCCGACCAACGTGCCGCGATCCGCGCTCGCCAACAGCGGTGGCAGCGGGATGCGCTGCTCGGTCGACGGCTCCCAGATCACCTCGCAGGCCGGGACGGGCTCGGCGACGCCCTTGAGGGCAGCTGCCTCCAGCGTGCGGTAGGCGAAACCGCCGCGTGTGCCGACGAGCGCACGGACCAACTCCGAGGCAAGGATCTGGCCCGGCGCGCCGGCGTCACAGAGTCGCTTGGCGATCACCACCGGTGTGCCGAAGTAGTCGCCCTCGTCGCGGATCGGCTCGCCGACGTTCAGGCCGATGCGGATCGCGAAGGCGAGCTCGCCGCTGGCACGAGCGCGGTGGACGGCCTGCTGGATGGTGATCGCGCACGCGATGGCGTCGACCGCGCTCACGAACGCCACCATCAGCCCGTCGCCGAGGTTCTTCACCTCCTCGCCGCGGTGCATGG
>DATHJQ010000007.1:0-4591 GCA_035286505.1 Solirubrobacteraceae bacterium
CGTCCGGAGCGCCGTATGCGTCGTTCGTGCTGCTGCTCGAGCGCCTGACGCGGATGCGCTCGGCCTCGTGACACGGGCCCCGGGACGCGACCGCCGACCGACCGTCGGCCTGTATAGAGTGCCGCGGCAATGAAGTCCAGAACCGCTCTGACCGCCGCGCCGCTTTTGGCGCTGATCGTGGTCGCCTCGGTGCTGGCGGGCTGCGGCGGCTCGTCCTCGTCCTCGGGCAATGGCGTTGCAGACAAGACACCCACGGAGATCCTCGCGGCGACGAAAGCCGCCACGAACACGGCCACGTCGGTTCACGTGTCGGGCTCGATCGTCAGCGACAAATCGCCGATCACGCTCGACATGAGCCTGCTGGCGGGCAAAGGAGGACGCGGCCAGCTCTCCGAGAACGGACTGGCTTTCGAATTGATCCAGATCGGCGGAACGGTCTACATCAAAGGCAGCTCGGCCTTCTACAAGAAGATCGGCGGCTCGGCCGCGGCCCAGCTGCTTCAGGGCAAGTGGCTGAAGGCTCCATCGAGCGACTCGAACTTCGCTTCGCTGAGCCAGCTGACCGATCTGCGCCAGCTGGTCGACCAGACGCTAGCCAATCACGGTTCGCTGAAGAAGTCCGGGACGACGACGGTCAACGGGCAGAAGGTGGTCGGCGTCACCGACACGAGCAAAGGCGGCACGCTCTACATCGCCACCACCGGCAAGCCCTACCCGATCGAGATCTCCAAGGACGGCTCGGGCGGAGGCAAGATCACGTTCGATCGCTGGAACGGCGACGTCACGGTCGCGGCGCCCAAGAACGCGATCGACGTCGCGCAGCTGCAGTCCGCAGGCCGTTAGAACTCGATCATTCGTCTAGGGCCATTTTGCGCGCTCAAGAGCGCCGCGAGCCCCGCCGAACGCCTGCTTGACAAGCAACGTCATCGTCTCTCACCCTCGTCCTGCCCGTGAGCGGAGTCCTACAAGCCAGCTTTCGACGCCCCGCTCAGCGCGGGCGCTCCCAGACGCGCTTGGACAGCGCGGTTCCCTCGCGCAACGGCGCCAAGCGCCAGCCGGTCAAGAGCCCCGTGGCGTCCGGGGAGACGGGGGGTAAGCTCGATGGCGTGGGACCATCTCCCAAGTCTCCGCGCGGACGCAACGAGCCGGGCGACGACCTGAGGCGCGAGCGGCCGATGCTGCTGTGGGCGCCGTGGGCGGTTCTTGCCCTCGCGGCGGTCGTCGGCGCAATCCTGACGGCCGGCTCGGCGATCGCGATCGCCTGCGTCGCCGTGCTCGCGGCGGCCACGATCGTGCTCGGATGGCGCTTCGGCGAGAGCCGCCGCACGGCGCTTGAGGAGGAGATCGACGGACGTTCGCACGAGTTGCGTCGCGCGCTTTCGGAGCTCGAGATCGCGCAGACCGAGACGGTCCGTCGACTCTCCATGGCGGTCGAGTTTCGCGACGAGGACACGGGCGCGCACATCGAGCGCATCGGACGACTGTCGACGCTGCTGGCCGAACAGATCGGCATGGATGCGGACTTCTGCGAGCGCATGAGCCACGCGGCGCCGCTGCACGACGTCGGCAAGGTTGCCATCCCGGACGCGATCCTGCTCAAGCCCGGTCCGCTGACGGCGGAGGAGCGCGCGATCGTGGAGACGCATGCCGAGGAGGGCCACAGACTGCTGCGTGGATCGTCCTCTTCGATCCTCGAGCTGGCCACGACGATTGCGCTGAGCCACCAGGAGAAGTGGGACGGCACGGGCTACCCGCGGGGGCTGACCGGCGAGGCGATTCCGATCGAGGGACGCATCGTGGCGATCGCCGACGTGTTCGACGCGCTCACCAGCGATCGCGTCTATCGCAAGGCATTCCCGGTGCAGGAGGCGGTGCAGATGATGCGCGAACAGCGCGGGCGCCACTTCGACCCGGTGCTGCTCGACGCGTTCATGGAAGTCCTCGACAACTCCGGCCCCGACGCACGCGAGAAAGAACGCGCGGACCCCGACGCGCTCGTGGAGAGCGCGCTGGAGACCTACGGCACGGCGCTGGAGCGAGGCGACGCGGAGACCGCCGAGGGCGCGATCGCGACCGCGATCGAGGACGGCATCCCGGCGACGACGCTGCACGGCGAGGTGCTCGCCCCGGCGCTGCTGCGTATCCGCGAGCTGCGCGCGGCAGGCGAGATCGACAGCGAGCGCGAGCGCCTGGCCAAGGTCATCACGCGCCGCGTGCTGGCGACGCTGTACCGCTACATGATCGGCAACGCCGAACCGACGCGCGAGCGCGTGCTGCTGGCCGGCATGCAGGGCGACGAGCACGCGCTGGAGCTGCAGATGATGCATGACCAGATCGCTGCGGCGGGCTTCGCGACGGTGTTCCAGACCGACCTGTCGAGCGAGAGCCTGAACGCGACCGCCACGGCGCAGGCCCCCGACGTGATCGTGCTGGGTGCGACCGACAGCGAGGATCCTCAGGCGATCGCGCTGGCCGTCGAGGAGCTTCACGCGGCACACCCGCAGATACCGATCGTGCTCGGTGGGGTGGCCGTCGGCGGCACGATGCCGGTCTCGCAGAACGGCATGAGGGTGCTCGAGCGCATCGACGAGGCAGTGGAAGCCGTCGAGGAGCAGCTCGCGACACGTCCTCACGCGGCATCGCTGTAGATTGCCGACGGTGAGCTCCCGCGCCATCGTGACCGGCGGAGCCGGCTTCATCGGCTCGCATGTCGTCGACGCGCTGTTGCGCGACGGCTATGAGGTGACGGTCGTCGACGACCTGTCCTCGGGCGACGCCCGCCGCGTGGCCGCCGAGGCGGAGCTGCGCGAGCTGGACATCGTCGACTTCGATCGACTGTGCACGCTGGTCGAGGAGGTCCGGCCGGACGCGATCTTCCACCTGGCCGCGCAGGCCAGCGTGGTCGCCTCGGTGGCGAACCCGGGACGCGACTGCGAAGTCAACGTGATGGGCACGCTGAACGTGGTCGAGTCGGCCGGGCGCTGCCACGCTCCGGTCGTCTTCACGTCGACGGGCGGCGCGCTGTATGGCGACGGGGCGCCGAGGCCAACCGCCGAGCAGAGCCTGCCGTTTCCGCTGTCGCCCTACGGCGCCTCCAAGCTCGCGGCGGAGGCCTACGTGAACACGTGGTCGCTGTCGTCGGGGATCCCGCACGCCGTCTGCCGGCTGGGGAATGTGTACGGGCCTCGCCAGAACCCGCACGGCGAGGCCGGCGTCGTGGCGATCTTCTCCGACCACCTGTACACCGGCAAGGCGGCGAAGCTGTACGGGCACGGCAAGCCGACGCGCGACTACGTGTACGTCGGCGACGTCGTCAAAGCGTTGCTGGCCGCGTCTGGCAAGTCGGGCACATACAACATCGCTACGGGCGTCGAGACCGACGTCGCGACGATCTGGCGCGAGCTGCAGAGCGTGGCCGCTCAGGTGGACGCCCCCGGCACCGTCGGCGATCCGGCCGGACTGCAGCCGCAGCTCGCCGAGCTGCGTCCGGGAGAGCTGCAGCACAGCCTTCTCGACATAAGCCGGGCGCGGAAAGAGCTCGGCTGGAGTCCGGAGGTGCCGATCGCGCAGGGCCTGCGGCTGACCTACGAAGCGCTGGTGCAAGGGCTCGAACAGCAGTAGCCGGATGTGCGATTAGCCGTGCGCGTGTTGGTGTCAGCCGCGTGCGTGCCGACGTTAAGCGCATGATTCCTGCTTGCAAGCCGCTGATGCTGGTGGCGACGAGCGTCACGATGCTGTCCGTCGCCTCCTCCGCCCAGGCGGGCGCCGATGGCGGCGCCCGCGCACCCTCGGCGCCGCTGTCCGGTGGCAGCGAGTACGGCCTGGCGAGCGCGCAGGCGCAGCAGCCGGTCGTCACGAGCCTGAGCGTGCCGAGCACGTCGGTTCCCGGACGCCCGCCACGGGTGACGCTGCGCATCGACGAGGCGCACGTCGCCACGGTCTATGCGACCGTCGCCGTGAACGATCTCTCCACGCGCAGGGCGGCGGTGGTCGTGGGGATGGGCTGGGTGCACACCGGCCGCACGCTGACCGTACGCTGGCCGCGCGGCGCCACGCTGAAGGCCGGCAGCTACCACGTGAGCGTGAGCGCGCACGACCACCAAAAGCGCAGCCTCGCGCGCAGCGCGCACGCCTCTGGCGTGAGCACGCTGACGGTGGCGGCGCCCGCTCCGACACCGCCGCCGACGCCGCCCCCGCCTGCGTTGGAAGCCGGAGTGCCCACCCCCGCGCAGACGGTGGCCGCCGGCGCCGTCTTCCCCGTCGCCGGGCCGCACAACTTCGGCGGCCCAGAGAATCGCTACGGCGCCGCGCGCACGGGCCACATCCACCAGGGCCAGGACGTGTTGACCGCCGAAGGCACACCTGACGTCGCGCCGCTGGCGGGCACGATCATCGCCACGAGCTACCAGGCCGGGGGTGCGGGCTACTACGCCGTCGAGCACACGGCCATCGGCTTCGACTTCGTCTTCGCGCACTGCAAGGCGTCTTCGCTCCTAGTAAGCACCGGCCAGGCCGTCGCGGCCGGCCAGGAGCTCTGCCTGGCCGGGCAGACCGGCGACGCGACCGCTCCGCACCTGCACTTCGAGATGTG
>DATHJQ010000008.1:0-2655 GCA_035286505.1 Solirubrobacteraceae bacterium
CAAGACGGGAGCGGGCGCGGCGCTGCTGGGCGACCCGGACCGCGCGGTGGCGGTCGCGCGAGCCGCCGTGCAGGGCGCTGTCGCCGATGGGCGATCGCTGCCGGTCACGGTGAAGCTGCGTTCGGGCCTGCGGGTCGGCGAGACGAGCGGCTTCGATCTGGCGCACCGTCTGGTGCAGGAGGCGGGCGTGGCGGCGATCGCCTTTCACCCGCGCTCTGCGGCCGTGCAGCACAAGGGCGTTCCGGACTACGCGCTGGCGGCCCGCTTGGTCGAGTCGCTCGGGGCGCCGGTGATCTTGACCGGAGGGCTTAGCGACGCCGTGCGGGTCCGCGAGGCGTTCACGATGACCGACGCCTCGGCGGTGATGCTGGCCCGCGGGGCGCTGGGCAACCCGTGGCTGTTCGCCGAGCTGGTCGCCGGCCGCGAGGCGCCGCCTTCGCGCGCAGAGGTGCTCGACGAGCTGCATTGGACGATCGATCGCGCGGTCGAGCACCTCGGCGAGGCGCGCGCTACGCGCTACCTGCGCAAGTTCTATCCGTGGTACGTGGCGCGACTGGACATGGACGCTCACGACGCCCGGCGGCTGCTTGTCGCGGTGCAGCAGTCGGAGACGCTGGGCGACGTCCGCAGGCGCCTGCGATTGCGCTCGACGGCGCCTGTGCTGGCCGTTTAAGCGCCTCTCTACCGCGCTTGCGCCCCGCTATACTGCTGCGCTCCCTGGGGGCCGTTCGTCACGAAAATCCCGCTG
This sequence comes from Solirubrobacteraceae bacterium, assembly GCA_035286505.1. GTDB lineage: Bacteria > Actinomycetota > Thermoleophilia > Solirubrobacterales > Solirubrobacteraceae > Palsa-744. Next base: position 749 of record DATHJQ010000008.1, read on the forward strand.
CACAGCGGGATTTTCAGCGCGGCGACCCAACCACGAACTCGCGATCGAGGGTCACATGCCGAAGGACGTCATCCTCACCCCAGAAGGCCTGACAAAGCTCAAGGACGAACTGGAGCTGCTTTCCACGCAGAAGCGGCGCGAGGTGGCCGAGCGCATCAAGGAGGCACGCGAGTTCGGGGACATCTCAGAGAACTCCGAGTACGACGACGCGAAGAACGAGCAGGCGATGCTCGAGAGCCGGATCGCGCAGCTGCAGGAGAAGCTGCGCATGGCGACGGTGATCGAGACCAAGGACCTGTCTACGGACGTCGTGCAGATCGGCTCGGTCGTGCACGTCAAAGACGAAAAGACGGGCAAGTCGGTCAAGTACACGATCGTCGGCTCGGCCGAGGCCAAGCCCGAGGAGCAGAAGCTCTCCAACGAGTCGCCCGTCGGCCGCGCGCTGATCGGCCGCAAGCGCAACGAGACGGTCGCCGTCAAGGTCCCCCGCGGCCCGGCGCGCAAGCTGAAGATCACCAAGATCGACGTCGGCCTCAAGTAGGCGGGCCAAATGGCCCACCAGCGGCCTTGGCCGTAGAGTTAGCCGGCCAGGATGGCCGGCCGGGCGGAGCGATCAGGCAGGGCCATAGAGTTAGCCGGCCCGGATGGCCGGCCCGGTAACCGTCGTGGCGGCCGGAACGGTCACAAATTGTCACAAGAAGTGGAGGCCGGCTCGGCCATGAGGCCGGACGCCGTTCTCATACGCGCGATGAACGACACCTCGAAAGATCAGTCCCCAGCCGAGTCGCCCAAACACGGCCTCCCCGAGCTGATGGCCGAGCGCCGCGCGAAGGCGGCGCGCCTGAAGGAAGCCGACGCCGCGTCGTTCCCCTACTCCTACGAGGGCGTCGAGCCGATCGCGGACGTGCTCGACGCCTACGAGCGTCTGGCGGCCGGCGAGGAGACCGAGGAGCGCCACCGGGTCGCCGGGCGCCTGGCGGCTCGGCGCGGCTCGGGCGGCGCGGCGTTCCTGGACCTGGTCGACCGCACGGGCAAGCTGCAGCTGCACGCGCGGCGCGACGTGCTCGGCGACGAGGCGTTCGAGCGGCTGACGTCGCTGGACATCGGCGATCTGCTGGGCGTGGACGGCGCGGCGCTGCGCTCCAAGCGCGGTGAGATATCGCTGCGTGTGGACGCCTTCGCGGTGCTCGCCAAGGCGCTGCGCCCGCCGCCGGACAAACACGCCGGGCTGAGCGACGTGGAGACTCGCTACCGCCGGCGCGAGCTGGACCTGATCGCCAGCGAGGACGCGCGGCGGCTGTTCATGGACCGCGCGAAGATCGTCGCGGCGGTGCGCGGCTACCTCGACGGACAGGGCTTCGTGGAGGTCGAGACGCCGGTGCTGCAGCCGCTCTATGGCGGCGCGCTGGCGCGCCCTTTCACGACGCATCACAACGCGCTGGAGCGCACGCTGTACCTGCGCATCGCCACCGAGCTGTATCTCAAGCGCATGCTCGTCGGCGGCCTGGAGCGGGTGTACGAGCTGGGCAAGGACTTCCGCAACGAGGGCGTCTCGACGAAGCACAACCCGGAGTTCACGATGGTCGAGTTCTATGAGGCGTATGCCGACTACGAGGGGGTCGCGACGCGTCTGGAAGAGCTGGTGCGCGCGGCCGCGGCGGCGATCGGCTACGACGGCGAGGTCGACTTCGCTGCCGCTTGGCGGCGCGTGAGCTTCGTGCAGGCGATCGCGCAGGCGACGGGCATCGACCTGTCCAGCGTCGGCGACGCCGATGGCCTGCGCGCGGCGATCTCCGAGCGCGACCTGCAGGTCCGCACTGAGGGCGCCACGTGGACGCAGATGGCCGACGACCTGCTGTCCAAGTTCGTCGAGCCGACCCTGGCGCGGCCGACGTTCGTGCTCGACT
>DATHJQ010000009.1:0-3335 GCA_035286505.1 Solirubrobacteraceae bacterium
CGCGAGCGGCTACATCGCCCCGGCGGGTGCGGATCCGGAAGCCGAACTCTCGAAATGGTTCGTCGCCACGAACGCGGGCGAGCCGGCCACACCGGAAGACGAAGCGATCGCCAAACAGCTCTACACCTACCACCAGGGCTACGGCCTGTCCGGAAAGCCCGCGCCGATGCTGCTGCAGAGCGGCTGGACCGATGATCTGTTCCCGCCCGAGCAGGCGCTCCGTGTCTACAACCAGGTTCTGTCACTGAAAGGCAAAGTCGCGCTGCAGTTCGGCGACCTTGGCCACAGCCGAGGTTCGAACAAGCAAAACACCGACCACGCCTTCCAGGAACAGGGCGCGAGCTTCTTCGAAAAGCGCCTGAAACACGCAGGCACCCAGCCGACCAACGGCAGCGTGACGGCCTACACCCAGACTTGCCCGAAGAGCGCCCCCGGCGGAGGCCCGTTCACTGCCAAACAATGGTCGAAACTGCATCCGCACACGGTCACCTTCGGCTCTGCGGCCGGCCAGCTGTTCACCTCCGCCGGCGGCAACGCCACGATCGCCGCCGATTTCGACCCGATCGCCAATTCAGACGCGTGCAAGGAAGTAAAAGCCGAAACCGAGCCGAACACCGCCAACTACACGCTGACAAGTCCCGGCTTCACGCTGATGGGGCTGCCCACCGTGACCGCGACCGTCAAAACGGTCGGCCCGTTCGGTGAGCTTGTCTCGCGCCTGTGGGACGTCCTGCCCAGCGGCGAACAGCGCCTGGTCACCCGTGGCGTCTATCGCCTGAACGAAAACCAAGAAGGCACGATCACCTTCCAGCTGCACGGTAACGGCTACGAATTCGCGGCCGGCGACACGGTCAAGCTGCAGTTGCTCGGCCGCGACGCGCCCTATTACCGCGCCAGCAACGGAACGTTCGCGATCGAAGCAACGAACGTCACGGTTTCGCTGCCGACGCTCTGATCGCCTTCGCGCCCCGGCGCGACTTGGCGGGCTTGACGGGCTTGGCGGGCTTGGCGGCCGCGCGCTCGGCCGCCGCGGAGCGTCTGGCCGCCGCGGGCCGCTGGCGCTTGCCAGGTGCGCCGTCGGCCTTGCCACGCGCGCCGTTGACGCTCGTGTTGGGCGTCCGCGCCGCGTGCGCGGCGTTCTCGGCCAGCGCCAGCAGGTCGTCCATGCCGCGCTCGATGCCGGCGGTCAGCTCCTCGATGTCCGGCGCGCCGTCGTAGTCGCCGGTGACGCCGAAGTACAGCCCGCCGTCGTAGGAGAAGATCGCGACGACGATGCGGATCGAGCCGACGACGGGGACGAACGGGTATGACTGCAGCATGCGACGTCCGAGCGTCTGCACCGGTTGCTGAGGACCCGGCACGTTGGTCGTGGCCGTGTGCATGTTCAGGCGCGGCGAGAGCGTCACCAGCCGGCTGCCGAGCGCCAGCAGCAGCGGCGGGGCGAAGCCCGACAGCGAGCTGAGCACGTCGCCTGCGACCGCCTGCTTGGACTGCTTGACGCCGTCCATCTCGGCACGGATTCGCTGCAACCGCCGAGCCGGGTCGTCCAGGCCGACGGGCAGCCCGGCGAAGACCGCCGAGACGCGGTTGTTGTAGACGCCCTTCTCGCCCCGGCGCCGGACCGACACGGGGACCATCGTGCGCACCACGCGGTCCTCGCCGATCTCCTCGCCGCGCGACTCCAGCAGCGCACGAAAGCCGCTGGTGATCACCGTGAGCACCACGTCGTTGACGGTGCCGCCGAGCTGCGCGCGCACCGCCTTGACGTCGCTCAGGCGCACCTCGGCCCAGCTCCAGCGTCGGTGCGGCCCGATCGGTCCGGTCAGCGACGACGAGGCGACGGGACGCAGGCTCGGCCCGGCGGCCGCCGCCGCCCGCGCGATCTCGGCGACCGAGCGCAGCGTTTCGCGGGGGGCGCGCAGCGCCTGTTTGATCGTTTCGATCTGCCCGGCCGGGCTGGCGCGACGTAGGAGCGTGCGCACCAGCACATCGACGCCGCCGGGCTCGGGCCTCGCCGCCCAGGGGCCCGCGGGCGCCGAGGAGGGATCCGACGTCGCGGTCTCGTCGGAGAACATCACCGACATCAGATCCGTGGCGGCGACGCCGTCGACCATGCAGTGGTGCACCTTGGACAGCAGCGCCCAGCGACCGTCGCGCATCCCCTCGACCATCCACAGCTCCCACAGCGGCTTGTTGCGGTCGAGCGCTCCGGAGAAAACGCGTGCGGCCATCTGGCGCAGCTCCAGCTCGCCTCCGGGCGCGGGTATCGCCGTGTGGCGCAGGTGATAGTCGAGGCTGAAGTGCGGATCGTCGACCCAGATCGGCGGTCCCGCGGCCAGCGGTACGAAGCGCACCTTCTGGCGGTAGCGCGGGACCAGCCCGAGCTTGCCCTCGACCATCGCGCGCAGCTGCTCGAAGGGCGGCGGCGGCCCTGCGAAGATGCTCACGCCGCCGATGTGCATCGGCGTCGTTGCGTTCTCGATGTGCAGGAACGACGAGTCGATTGGACTCATCCATTCCACGTGCGTCACCGCCCCAGGTCCAGCGCCCGGTCCAGCGCCCGGTCCAGCGCCTTGTACACGTCGACGTTCACCGACATGCCGCAGTGGCTGGACTCCACCTCGACCGCGTCCGCGCGCGGGTCGACGCACGCGCGCCAGTCGACGATGCCGTCGCTTCGCGAGTACACGGCCATCGCGCGCATGCCGCGTGGCAACGGGGCAGCCAGCTCGGCGCGGAACTCGGCGCAGCACGCGCCGTCCTTGCACGTGCTGGAGAAGACGCCGGGGACGCCGACGTCGCCGAGCGCGGCGACCCAGCGCACGGTGCGCAGCACCTGATTGGAGACCGCCAGCGAGTCGGCGACCGGCGAGCCGAGCATCGCCAGGCCGGCGACCGAGCCCGGGTTGCGCACGGCGACTGCGCGTGCCAGCGCCCCGCCACGGCTCTGACCGATCAGGAAGACCGGCTCGCCGGCGTCGTCGGCGAGCTCACGCAGGCGCTTCTCGATGCGCCCGACGAGCACCTCGGCGCAGGCGACGTTCGTGCGTATGCCGCTCATGCGCACGCGGTGGCCGCGGCGGCGCAGCCACCCGCGCATCACCGTCAGCGAAGGATCGCCCGCCATGAAGCCTGGAATCAGCAGGGCGGGCGGCGCGTCGGCGCGGCGCTCGACCGAGCGGTACTCGCGACTGGTGAGCAATCGCGTCAGTTCGGCTCCGTAGCGAAGCTCTCCCCACAACGGCCCGACGGGCGTCTGCCCGGCGGGCCGCTCGTCCCAGACGACGCCAGCCTCTCCCCCCATGACTACATAGAGTACGCCCCCGTGGACCTTT
>DATHJQ010000010.1:0-4088 GCA_035286505.1 Solirubrobacteraceae bacterium
CGTAGTCGGCGCGCTCCACGCCGGCGGCCGCGGGTTCGATGCGCAGCTGGGCGGGCAGCTCGACGCCGGGCAGGTAGACGCTGTTCTCGCGCTCGGAGTCAAGGATCGCCGCCTGCTCGGGCGTGCGCGTCTGCAATGTCGTGCGTAGCCCGCCGCGCGAGAGCACGACGGCGAGTGCGGTTCCGAAGGAACCGGCGCCGATGACGGCGGCGCGCCGTGCGCCCGGCGTCGGCAGCGAGCGGGCGCGAGGCGCGCGAGCGGCCGGGCTCGCAGTAGGCTCGGGCTCGGTCATCTGATGAGCGAGCCTAGCGATCCAAACGAGCGCGCCACACGATGGCGCAACTGGGCGGGCGACCAGTCCTGCAGCCCCGCTGCGATCGAGCGGCCGGCTTCTTTGGAGGAGCTCTCGGCGGCGCTGGCGCGCGCCGAGTCGCATGACATGGGCGTGCGCGCCGTCGGCGCCGGACACTCCTTCAGCGACATAGCATGCAGCGATGGGCTGCTGATCGGCCTCGATGCGATGGCGGGCGTGCTCGACGTGGACACGGCCAGTGGCCTCGTGCGCGTCCAGGCGGGCATCACGATCCGCGAGCTCAGCCGCCGGCTGGACGCGCGCGGCCTGGCGATGGAGAACCTGGGCGACATCGACGTGCAGACGATCGCCGGGGCGATCTCGACGGCCACGCACGGGACCGGCGCGCGTCTGGGGAACATCCCCTCTCAGGCCTGCGAGCTGACGCTGATGCTCGCCGACGGCTCGACGCTGGTGTGCTCGCCCGAGCGCGACGCCGAGGTGTTTGGCGCCGCGCGCGTCGGCCTGGGCGCGCTGGGGGCGATCGCCGAGGTGACGCTGCGCTGCGTGCCGGCGTTCACGTTGCACGGCGTCGACGCGCCCGCGCCGCTGGCGCCGACGCTGGAGCGCTTCGAGGAGCTGGCATTGGGCAACGACCACTTCGAGTTCTTCGTGTTCCCGCACGCCGACGTGGCGCTGACGCGCGCGAACAACCGCACGGACGATCCGCCGCGGCCGCGCGGCAGGCTGTCCGCGTACGCCAACGACGTGCTGCTGACCAACCACGCCTTCGGGCTGCTCTGTCGCGCCGGGCGCCGCCTGCCCGGTCGCATCCCGCAGATCAACCGTCTGGTCACGCGCCTGGCCGGGCGCAGCGAGCGCGTCGACCGCTCGGCGGCGATCTTCGCGAGCCCGCGGCTGGTGCGCTTCACCGAGATGGAGTACGCGCTGCCGCGCGAGCGCACGACGCAGGCCGTGCGACGGGTGCTCGAGATGATCGAGCGGCGGGGCTTTGCGGTGCCGTTTCCGATCGAGGTGCGCACGGTGGCGGCGGACGACGCGTTGCTCAGCCCGGCCAACGGCCGCGACAGCGGCTTCGTCGCCGTGCACATGTTCGGCGGCATGCGCTGGCGCGAGTACTTCCTGGCGGTGGAGGCGATCATGGACGAGCTCGGCGGGCGTCCTCACTGGGGCAAGCGCCACTTCCAGACGGCCGACACGCTGAGCGGGCGCTATGCCGACTGGCAGCGCTTCCAGGCCGTCCGCGCCCGCCTGGACCCGCGGGGACGCTTCGCCAACGAGTGGACCGAGCGCGTGCTCGGGCCGGTGGCGAGCGCCGGCGCGGCTGGGCCCGAGCCGGCAAGCACTGGCGCGGCTGGGCCCGAGCCGGCAAGCACCGGCGCGGCCGTTGCCGCACCCGCGAAAGCCGTGGGCGGCGCCGCGGAGGGGCCGGCCGATGGTCGATGAGGCCCACGCACGGCTCGAGCGCGTCACGGCGGATCTGCGGGCCCCGTTCGCGCTCGTGGACTTGGACGCCTTGGACGCGAACGCGCAGAGCCTCGAACGCCGCGCGGCGGGCAGGCCGATCCGGCTGGCGAGCAAGTCGCTGCGTTGTCGCGCGCTGCAGGAGCGGGTGCTGCGGCGGGGCGGCTTTCGCGGCACGCTGGCGTTCACGCTGCCCGAGGCGCTGTGGCTGGCTTCGCACGGGACGGACGACATCGTCGTCGCCTACCCGGCGGCGGACGCCCCGGCGCTGCGCGAGCTGGCCATGCGGTCGCAGTCCGCGGCGCAGCGCATCACGGTGATGCTCGACAGCGTCGAGCAGCTCGCGCCGCTGGAGCGGGCGATCGGCGCCGTGGGGCCGGGCGCGGTGCGCGTCTGCATCGACGTGGACGCCGGCTGGCGTCCGCTTGGCGGGCGCGTGCGCGTCGGCGTCAAGCGCTCGCCCACGCACACGCCCGAGCAGGCCGGCGAGCTGGCACGGGCGATCGTCGCGCGCGAGTCGCTGCGGCTGGTGGGGGTGATGATGTACGAGGCGCAGATCGCGGGCCTGGGCGACAGGCCGCCCGGGCGACCGCTGCGCGCCCGTGCGATCGGCGCCGTGCAGGCGCTCTCCGCGCGCGAGCTGGCCGGACGGCGCGCCGCGGTCGTGCAGGCCGTGGCCGAAGTGCTCCAGCGCGCCGGACAGGCGCCGCTCGAGCTGGTCAACGGCGGCGGCACGGGCAGCCTGGAGCGCACCGCCGCCGAGGCCGCCGTGAGCGAGGTGACGGCCGGCTCGGGCCTGTACGCGCCTGGGCTGTTCGACTCATACAGCGCGTTTGCGCCGCGACCCGCCGCGCTGTTTGCGCTGCCGATCGTCAGGCGCCCGGCGAGCGGAGTCGTGACGGCGCTCGGCGGCGGCTATCTGGCGTCGGGGCCGGGCGACGCCGCGCGCCTGCCTCAGACCTACCTTCCGCGCGGGCTGAGCCTGGACCGCCAGGAGGGCGCCGGCGAGGTGCAGACGCCGCTGCGCGGCGCGGCGGCGGACGAGCTGGCGATCGGCGATCGTGTGTACATGCGTCATGCCAAGGCGGGTGAGCTGTGCGAGCGCTTCAACAGCGTGCATCTGCTGCAGGGCGAGAGGATCGTCGACGAGGCGCCGACCTACCGCGGCGAGGGCAGGTGCTTTTTGTGAGCGCTGCGCAGCAGCCGCCGCTGGCCGACTTATCGCTGGAGGCGACCCTGCGCGAGGTGGTCGAGGCGCTGGCCCCGCTCGACCGCACGCCCTGCTCGCCCGGCGAGCGCGAGGCCGCGCAGTGGTTGGCGCGCCGGTTGCGCGCGGTGGACGGCGTGGAGGCGGCGCTCGAGGACGAGGACTCGTGGGGAACGTTCCCGCCGACCGCCACGGGCCTGGGCTTGCTCGGCAGCGTGGGCGCCGCATTGGTGCTGTGCGGACGACGTGCGAGCGGAGCGCTGCTCGCGTCGGCTTCATTCGCCGGAATCGTCGACGAGGCGCACAACGGCCCGCGCCTGGTTCGTCGCCTCGTGCGCCGACGGCGGCGCACGGTCAACGTGGTCGCACGCGTCGGCGAGCCGGACGCGGCGAGCACGCTGGTGGTGCTCGCCCATCACGACGCGCCGCAGACGGGCCTGCTGTTCGACCAGACGATGCAGCGACGGCTCTACGAGCGCGCTCCGCAGGTGCTCGAACGGTTCAAGACGCCGCTGCCGCAATGGTGGGTGGGCCTGGGCGGAGCGTTGGCGACGGTCGGCGGGGCGCTCACCGCCCGTCGCGGGCCGGCGCTGGCGGGGCTCGCCTTCGGCCTGCTCGGGACGGTGGCCGTGGCGGACATCTGGCGCAGCGAGACCGTGCCGGGCGCCAACGACAACCTCTCGGGCGTCGCCGGGCTCGTCGCCCTGGCGCAGCTCCTGCGCGAGGACCCGGTGGCGGGCCTGCGCGTGCTGCTGGTCTCGTGCGGTGCGGAGGAGACCCTGCAGGACGGCGTACGCGGGTTCGTCGCGCGACACCGCCAGGAGCTGGACCCGGCCCTGACGGCCTTCGTGAACCTCGAGACGGTCGGCTCGCCGCACCTGGTGCTGCTCGAGGCCGAGGGACCGGTGCGGATGGAGAGCTACGCCGGTCCGTGGCTGCGCGACCTGGTCGCCGCGCATGCCGAGCGACTGGGCATCGTGCTGCATCGCGGGTTTCGCGCGCGGGCGTCGACGGACAGCGTGATTCCCAGCCGCGCGGGCTATCCGATCGCGACGCTCGTGTCGATGACCGACTGGCGCAGTCCGGCCAACTATCACCTCCCCA
>DATHJQ010000011.1:0-5309 GCA_035286505.1 Solirubrobacteraceae bacterium
TTCTCGACGCGATTGTGGCTGGAGTCGACGACGTAGACGTCGCCGGCCGCGTCGGTGGCCAGCCCGCCGATCGGGCCGAACTGGCCGTGGCCGCCGCCGAAGGAGCCCCACTCGGTCTCGAAGGCGCCCGTGGCTGAGAACCTCTGCACGGCGTAGCTGAGCTGGTCGGCCACGTAGACGTCGCCGCCGGCGCTCAGTGCGACGGCCTCGGGGAAGCGCAGCACGCCCTCGGCTCGCTGGCCGACGATCTGCGCGGAGGCGTAAGGGCACGGCGCCGAGCCGACGCCTGCGCAGGCCTCCGCGAGCGCGCGGCCGCCGCCCGCCGCCGCCCAGCAGGCGCAGGCGATCGTCGCGCACAGCGCCAGCGCGACGGCGGGGCGATGGCGCACCGGGCGATGGCGCACGCGGCGATTGCGCACGGGGCGATGGCGCGCGGGGCGATTGCGCACGGGGCGATGGCGCGCAGGGCTCATCGACGCTGACAACACCGCGCCGGGCGCGCCGGAGCGGTCGCCCGCCGAGCTATCCGACGCGCTCGGTCTCGCCGACGCGCTCTGTCGCGCGCGCCGCCAGCCCCGCTCGCGCCGCCGGCGCCACGGGCGGCCCGCCGGGGGGGACGGGAGGGTTGCGCTCGTCGCGCACGATGTACAGCGGGCGGTGCTTGACCTCGTCGTAGATGCGCCCGACGTACTCGCCGATCACGCCGATGGCGATGAGCTGTATGCCGCCGAGCAGCAGGATGGCGATGGTGATCGAGCCGAAGCCGGGCAGGTAGGAGTCGAACGCGCGCAGCGCGATCACGACGGGGATCGCGATGAAGGCGAGGCCGGCCGAGAGGATGCCGACGTAGGTGGCCAGCTGCAGCGGCAGGTGCGAGAAGGAGGTGATGGCGTCGAGTGAGAAGCGCAGCATCCTGCGCACCGTGTACTTGGTCTCGCCCGCGTGGCGCGCGTCGCGTTCGTAGGAGACGGCGGTCTGGTTGAAGCCGACCCACACGGTCATGCCGCGCAAGAAGCGCGAGCGCTCGGTCATCGCCAACAGCGCGTCCAGCGCGCGGCGGTCGAGCAGGCGAAAGTCGCCCGAGTTGGGCTCCAGGTCGACCTGCGCGAGCTTGTCGAACAGCTTGTAGAACCACGAGGCGGTCGCCAGCTTGAACGCCGTCTCGCCCTCGCGCTGCTTGCGCACGGCGTAGACCACGTCGGCGCCCTGGCTCCACTGGGCGATCATGTCTCCGATCAGCTCCGGCGGGTCCTGCAGGTCGGCGTCGATCATCGCCACGACGTCGCCGGCCGCGTGCTCCAGGCCGGCTGTCAGCGCGGCCTGGTGGCCGAAGTTTCGCGACAGGTGGATCACGCGCACGCGGCTGTCGCGGGCGGCGATCTGGTCGAGCAGCTCGGGCGTGCGGTCTGAGGAGCCGTCGTTGACGAGCAAGAGCTCGAACTCGTAGTCGGCCGCCGCCGCGCAGGCGCGCGCGACGAAGTCCTCGATCAGGTCCTGCTCGTCGTACACCGGCGCGACGACGCTGAGCAGCGTCGGGCTGCGAAGAGCCGTGTCAGGCATCTGCTCTCTCACTTCGGTCGGGTCTGGCCAAGCGTGCATCTTCGCTGATTTTCAGACGTCGGCTTAAGCCTGAGATGAATCTATCGTTCATCCTGTCTGTGAATGTCCTCAGACGGCGACCAGACAGAGAGAGCGTCCCTCCGCCTGCCGGCGCCGCTGGAGCGCATCAACGCGCCGGTGCTCGTGCAGTTCGTCAAGTTCGGCGTCGTGGGCGTATCCAACACGCTGCTGGCGTTCACGATCTACACGGTGCTGCTGAAGGTCTTCGGCGTGTGGTACCTGGCAGCGTCGGCGATCGGCTTCGTGCTGGGCGCCGTCAACGGCTTTCTGCTCAACCGCCGCTGGACGTTCGCGGGGCATGTCGGAGACGCGCTGACGCCCGTGCGCTGGGGCATCGTGCAGGGCTGCGGGCTGGGGCTCAACCTGGGCCTGCTGTACCTGTTCGTCGATGACGCCGGCATCGAGAAGCTGCTCAGCCAGGCCCTGGCGACGGCCATCGTCACGGTCATCACCTTCCTGGTCAACCGCGCCTGGACGTTTCGCATGCATCATCACCCCGTCGCGGCGGCCGACGCCGATCTGTGAGGGCGGGCCCGGCCGCGCAGCGCGCACGCACGCGGCCCGCAGGGCCTATAAAGATTATTTTTATTAGGAGGATTGGTCGCGCTCAGCGAAACACGGCCAGCAGCGACAGGCCAGCGGGAATGCGCCCGCCGCGGCCGATCATCGCGGACTCCAGCGTCAGCGGCAGCTCGAGCAGGCGATTGAGCGGCTCGGGCGGCACCCACAGGTCCAGGCTCGACTCGGTCGTCTTGCGGCTGAAGCGGTCGAGCACGCGCAGCAGGATCGCCGCGGGCAGCAGCAGCGAGTTGAAGTAGGTCGTGCGCACCTGCTGCCAGCCGGCCTGTTCGCCGGTTCGCTGCAGCGAGCGGCGCGTGTAGCGACGGTGGTGGTGGTTGATCTCGTCGTGTCCGCTCCACAGCCACTGATAGGCGGGCACGGTCAGCAGCAGCGCGCCGCCCGGCGCGACCACGCGGCGCAGTTCGCGCAGCGCCTGCAGGTCGTCCTGCAGGTGCTCGATCACGTCCAGCGACGCCGCCAGGTCGAATGCGTCCGCGTCGAAGGGCATCTCCAGCACCGAGCCTTCGACCACCTCGCCCGCGTGGCGCTCGCGCGCCAGGCCGACGCTCGTCGGCGACAGCTCGATGCCGGTGACCGTTCCGTGGCGCGCGAACTCGACCATGTTGCGCCCGCTGCCGCAGCCCGCGTCGAGGATGCGCGCGCGCGCGGGCAGGCGCAGGTCGGCGACCACGCGCTCGAGCACGCTGCGCCGACCGCGATACCACCAGTGCCGATCCTCGGCCTGGTGCGTCTGCAGCTCGTAGTCGCGGTCCATCCGGCCTGCATCCTGTCCTAAAGCGCCGCGCCGAGGAAGTCCAGGGGCGCCTTGACAGAATGTTTGGCGTGCCATAAGATTAGTCCATGTCAGCAAGAGAACAGGCTCGCTCGCCGGCGGTGGAGGACTACTGCAAGGCGATCTTCACGCTGCAATCGCGCACCGCGGAGCCCGTCGCGACGAACTCGCTGGCCGAGCGCCTGGCGATCACCCCGGGCTCGGTGTCGGCGATGCTCAAGCGCCTGGGCGAGCTGGGGCTGATCGAGCACCTTCCCTACCGCGGCGTGCGGCTGACCGTCGACGGGCGCAAGGTCGCGCTAGAGGTGATCCGCCACCACCGGCTGATCGAGCTGTTCCTCGCGGAGGCGCTGGAGATGCCGTGGGACCGCGTGCACGACGAGGCCGAGGTGCTCGAGCACGTCATCTCCGAGGAGCTCGAGCAGTTGATCGCCGCCAAGCTCGGCGACCCGACGCTCGACCCGCACGGCGACCCGATCCCCAGCGCGGCGCTTGAGCTGCACGAGCTGGAGACCCACCCGCTGGAGCTGCTCTCAGAGGGCGAGCAGGGCGTGTTCGTGCGCGTCTCAGACGCCGATCCGGAGATGCTGCGCTACCTGTCCGACCGCGACATCTCTCCCGGCGACCGTCTGGTCGTGCGCGAGCGCCAGCCCTTCGGCGGCCCGCTGTTGGTGAGCTTCGCCGGCGGGCGCTCCGAGCAGGCGATCGGCGGACGCCTGGCGCACGCCATGCGCGTGCAGGTCGATCGCCAGCCGGCCGCCGACAGCCGTGCCGAGCGCGGGCGAGGAGAGCGGATCGTGCCCGCGCCTGGCGCCGTGTCGCTCGAGGACGATCGCACGGGCGGCGCCGGTCGCCAGGAGGTCTCGGCTTGACGCCGCCGGTCCGCCCCGATCCGGTGCTCGAAGGCGTGGGCGCCGGCGCGGTGCCGGCGGGCGGCGCGGTCGTCCCGCACGTCGCCAGCCACCTCGAACTGCTGCTCGCCAAGGGCCGCTTTCGCGCCACGCTGGCGATGCTCGGCCCCGCCTTCGTCGCGGCGATCGCCTACGTCGACCCGGGCAACTTCGCCACGAACATCTCCGGCGGCGCCAAGTTCGGCTACCTGCTGCTGTGGGTCGTGCTGGCGGCCAACCTGATGGCGATGCTCATTCAATACCTGTCGGCGAAGGTCGGCATCGCCACCGATCGCACGTTCCCGGAGCTGTTTCGCGAGCACTACCCGCGCTCGGCCAGCAGGGTCATGTGGCTGCAGGCGGAGATCATGGCGATGTCGACCGACGTCGCCGAGTTCGTCGGCGCGGCGCTCGGCCTGAACCTGCTGTTCGGCGTGCCGCTGCTGTGGGCGGGCGTGATGACCGGCTTCATCGCCTTCGCCATCCTCGAGCTGCAGACGCACGGCTTTCGCCGCTTCGAGCTGGCGATCACGGCGCTGCTGGGCATCATCTTCCTCGGCTTCCTCTACGAGACGCTGAAGATCGGCCCTACGGTGCACGGCTCGCTGGGCGGGCTCGTGCCGCACCTGGGCGACTCGGAGTCGCTGTACGTCGCCGTCGGCATCATCGGCGCCACGGTCATGCCGCACGCCATCTACCTGCACTCGGCGCTGACCAAGAACCGCATGCCGATGCGCGACGACTCAGAGCGCAGGCGCGTGCTGCGCTTCGAGCGCCTGGACATCGTCATCGCGCTGACCTGCGCCGGCTTGGTCAACATGGCCATGCTGGCAGTCGCGGCCAAGCTGTTTCACACGACCGGGCACACCGGCGTCGACAGCCTGCAGGCCGCCTACCACGGCTTCGGCAACCAGGTCGGCGGCCTCGCCGCGCTGGCCTTCGCCGTCGCGCTGTTCGCCTCCGGCGCATCCTCCTCGAGCGTCGGCACGTACGCCGGGCAGGTCGTCATGAGCGGTTTTCTCAGGCTCAACATCTCCGTGCTGCTGCGCCGCGCAGTGACGATGGTGCCCGCGCTGGTCGTGCTGGCGATCGGCGTCAACCCCACCGACGCGCTCGTGCTCAGCCAGGTCGTGCTGTCGTTCGGCATTCCCATGGCGCTGATCCCGCTCGTGATGCTCACGATGCGCCGCGACGTGATGGGGGTGCACGTCAACCGCCGCCTCACCACGCTCATCGGCGTGACGCTCGCGGCGGCCATCACGCTCCTGAACCTCTTCCTGATCTACAAGCAGATCTTCTGATCAGGAGCCCGACGGCGTGAGCGCGCCGCGCAGGAAGCTCACCGTGCGCTCCCACGAGAGCTGCGCGGCGTCGGGGTCGTACGTGCCCAGCCGGTCGGTCTCGTTGAAGAAGGCATGGCCGGCGCCGTCGTAGTGGTGGAACGT
>DATHJQ010000012.1:0-10509 GCA_035286505.1 Solirubrobacteraceae bacterium
CGACAGCGTTCCCGCGCCCGAGGAGTTCGACAGCCCCGCCGACCGCGAGGCCACCGAACGCGCGCTCGCCTACATGGACCTGGCGCCCGGCACGCCCATCGAGCGGATTGCCCTGGATCGCGTGTTCATCGGCTCGTGCACCAACTCGCGCATCGGCGACCTGCGCGCCGCCGCCGAGCTCGTGCAGGGACGTAAGGTCGCGCCTGGCGTCGACGCGATGGTCGTGCCCGGTTCCCAGCAGGTCAAGAAACAGGCCGAGGCCGAGGGGCTGGACGAGGTCTTCCGCGCCGCCGGCTTCGATTGGCGCGTCGCCGGCTGCTCCATGTGCCTGGGCATGAACCCCGACATCCTGCAGCCCGGCCAGCGCTGCGCATCCACCTCCAACCGCAACTTCGAGGGGCGGCAGGGGCGGGGGGGCAGGACACACCTCGTCTCGCCGCAGATGGCCGCCGCCGCCGCCATCGAGGGGCACTTCGTCGACATCCGCGAGTGGGCGTAGGTCCAGCCGCAGAGGTAGTTGGAAGCCGGGCGAAGCCCGGCGTCACGGCCGGCACGAGGCCGGACGTTCACATCAAAAGCGAGCCAGGAGGGCTCGCTGACGACTTCAAAGGAGAGCGATGAACCCCATAGGCGTAATTTCAGGCGCAGTAAGCCACCTCGACCGCGCCGACGTGGACACCGACCAGATCATGCCCAAGCAGTTCCTCAAGCGCGTCGAGCGCACGGGCTTTGGCGAGTTCCTGTTCTACGACTGGGCCAAGCAGCCCGGCTGGGACCTGCCGGCCAACCCGATCCTCGTCGCCGGCGAGAACTTCGGCTGCGGCTCCTCGCGCGAGCACGCGCCGTGGGGTCTTCAGGACTACGGCTTTCAGGCGATCGTCGCGCCGAGCTTCGCCGACATCTTCTATTCCAACTGCACCAAGATCGGCTTGCTGCCCGTCGTCTTGAGCGACGAGGACTGCCGCGCGCTGGCGCACGCCGGCGCCGGCGAGGTCGACCTGCTCGAGCAGGAGGTGCGCTTCGCCGGGCGCGACGTCGCCTTCGAGATCGACCACGAGATTCGCCATCGCTTGCTCAACGGCCTGGACGACGTCGCGCTGACGCTCGAGCGGGCGGAGGAGATCGATGAGTACGAGTCAGAGCACGAGGGCGCCGGCTTTCGGCGTGTGGCGACGACGGCGCTGTAGGCGCATGAGCCATTGCATAGTCACCCTCCCCGGCGACGGCATCGGCCCGGAGATCATGGCGCCGACGCTCGACCTGCTCGGTCGCCTCGGCGACTTCGCCTTCGAGCAGCGCGTCTTCGGCGGCGCGTCGATCGACGCGCACGGCACGGCGCTGACCGACGACGTGCTGGCCGCGTGCAGGCGTGCCGACGCGGTGCTGCTGGCGGCCGTCGGCGGGCCAAAGTGGGACACGACCGACCCGGCCAAGCCGCGCCCCGAGCAGGGGCTGCTGGGCTTGCGCAAGGGGCTTGGGCTGTACGCCAACCTGCGACCCGTCAGGCCGCTGCCGGCGCTGTACGAGGCCTCGCCGCTGCGCCGAGAGCGCATCGAGGGCACCGACCTGCTCGTCGTGCGCGAGCTCACCGGCGGCATCTACTTCGGCGAGAAGACGCGCACAGAGGACTTCGCCTCCGACGTCTGCGCCTACAGCACGCAGGAGATCGAGCGCATCGCACGCACCGCCTTCGGCGCGGCGCGGTCGCGCGTGTCGAGCGTCGACAAGGCCAATGTGCTGGAGACCTCGCGGCTGTGGCGCCAGGTCGTCTCAGAGCTTCACTCGCGCGAGTTCCCGCACATCGAGCTCGAGCACGTGCTCGTCGACAACGCCGCCATGCAGCTCGTCTCCGCGCCGCGCCACTTCGACACGATCCTCACGGAGAACATGTTCGGAGACATCCTCTCCGACGAGGCCGCCATGCTGACCGGCTCGATCGGCATGCTGCCCAGCGCCTCGCTGGGCGGCTCCGGGCCCGGCCTGTTCGAGCCGGTGCACGGCTCCGCGCCGGACATCGCCGGGCAGGGCAGCGCCAATCCGCTGGCGATGTTCCTCTCGGCGGCGATGATGCTGCGCCACGGGCTCGGCTTGGAAAGCGAGGCCGCGGCTGTAGAATCGGCCGTTGAAGGGGCGCTGGACGCGGGGCTGCGCACCGCCGATCTCGGAGGCTCGGCGGGCACCAGGCAGGCCACCGAGGCAGTGCTCGCGAACATCGAATAGGAGCTCTAGTGAAAGTGGACCCCACCGACCTCATCTGGATGAATGGAGAGTTCGTCGCATGGGAGGACGCGAAGGTCCACGTCCTGACGCACGGCCTGCACTACGGCACGGGGGTGTTCGAGGGCGTGCGCTGCTACGACACGCAGCTTGGCCCGGCGGTCTTTCGCAACGCCGAGCACGTCGAGCGCCTGTTCCGCTCGGCGGCGCTCTACTACATGGACATACCGTTCTCGCCCGAGCAGCTGCGCGCGGCGACGCTCGAGCTCGTCGCGCGCAACGGCCTGCGCTCCTGCTACATCCGCCCGATCGTCTATCGCGGCTACGGCTCGATGGGCCTGAACCCGCTGGACTCGTGCGTCGACGTGACGATCGCATGCTGGGAGTGGGGCGTCTATCTCGGCGAGGAGGGCGCGAGCAAGGGCGTGCGCGCGCAGGTCTCTTCCTGGCGGCGCATCGGCCCCGACTCGCTGATCCCGCACGCCAAGGCCTCGGGGCAGTACCTCAACAGCGTGCTCGCGAAGGTCGAGTCGGTGAAGGCCGGTTACGACGAGGCGATCCTGCTGGACGACCACGGCTACGTGTGCGAGGGCACCGGCGAGAACGTCTACGTCGTGCGCGACGGCGTGATCGCGACGCCCGGCCAGAGCAACTCGATCCTCGACGGCATCACGCGCCGCTCGATCATTCAGATCGCGCGCGACCTCGGCTACACGATCGTCGAGCGCGACGTCGCGCGCGCGGAGATGTACCTGGCCGACGAGGTGTTCCTGTCGGGCACCGCCGCTGAGATCGTGCCGGTGCGCGAGGTCGACGACCACGCCGTCGGCACGGGCAGGCCCGGCGAGATCACGCGCGTGATCCAGGCGGCCTTCGACGACGCCATCCACGGTCGCTCCGAGCGCTACCGCGAGTGGCTGGACGTGGTGGACGCCAGCCATCTGGAGACGCCCGCCGGCGAGGCGCCGTCGCCGAGCGCCACCGCCGCCGGGTAGGCAGGGCGATGGCGGACATACAGCTATACGACGCCACGCTGCGCGACGGCATGGGCGGCGGCGGCCTGACGCTGACGGCCGAGGAGAAGCTGCGCGTCGTGCACGCGCTTGACGCGCTGGGCGTGGACATGGTCGAGGCCGGCTTTCCGGCGTCGAACCCCAAGGAGCAGCAGCTGTTCGACCTGCTCGCCGGCGAGCGCCTGGAGCGCGCCGAGATCGTCGCGTTCGGCATGACGCGCCGCCGCGACGTGCTGGCCGAGGACGACGAGGGGCTGCGCGTGCTGTCGGAATGCTTCGCGCCGGTCTGCACGCTGGTCGGCAAGGCGTCGCTGCTGCACGTGGAGAAGGTCGTGCGCGTGTCGCGCGAGGAGAACCTGCAGATGATCGGCGACTCGATCGCCTTTCTGGTGCGCGCCGGCAAGCGCGCGCTGTTCGACGCGGAGCACTTCTTCGACGGCTTCGCCGAAGACCCCGGCTATGCGCTGGACTGCCTGCGCGCGGCGGCCGACGCGGGCGCCGAGCGCGTGGTGCTGTGCGACACGAACGGCGGCTCGCTGCCGCCGCAGGTGCGCACGGCGCTGGCGGTCGTGCGCGAAGCCTTGGCGGGCGTCGCGCTGGGCATCCACTGCCACGACGACTCGGGCTGCGCGGTCGCCAACACGCTGACGGCGGTCGAAGCCGGCGCCACGCAGGTGCAGGGCACGGTCAACGGCGTGGGCGAGCGCACGGGCAACGCCAACCTGATCACGATCATCGCCGACCTGCAGCTGAAGATGGGTGCCGAGCTGCTCGCGCCCGAGCGCCTGGCGCGGCTGACGGAGACGGCGCACTTCGTCGACGAGCTGCTCAACCGTGCGCCCAACCCCGCGCAGCCCTACGTGGGCAAGCACGCGTTCGCGCACAAGGCGGGCATGCACGCCGCGGGCGTGCGCGCCGACGCGCAGACGTTCGAGCACGTCGACCCGGCGGTCGTCGGCAACAGCCGCGACGTGCTCATCTCAGAGCTTTCGGGCAAGGGCACGGTCGTGGAGAAGGCCGCGGCGGCGAACATCGACCTGCGGCCCGCGAGCGCCAAGTCCGGCGCGAGCCTGGACATCGCCCAGCGCGTCGTGGACCGCGTCAAGGAGCTGGAGCACGAGGGCTTTCAGTTCGAGGCCGCCGACGGCTCCTTCGAGCTTTTGATGCGCAAGGAAGCCGGCGCGTACGAGCCGCTGTTCCGCCTGGAGTCCTGGCGCGTGCTCGTGGAGAAGCGCGCCGACGGCAAGATCGTCACCGAGGCGACGATCAAGATCTGGCTGGGCGAAGAGCGCTACGTGCGAACGGCCGAGGGCAACGGGCCGGTCAACGCGCTCGACGCCGCCCTGCGCGACGCGATCGGCGAGCTGCACCCGCACCTGCGCGACATCGAGCTGGTCAACTTCAAGGTGCGCATCCTCGACGAGACCAAGGGCACGGGCGCGGTCACGCGCGTGCTGATCGACGCCTCGGACGGCCATGACACGTGGGGGACGATCGGGGTGTCCGAGAACGTCATCGCGGCCTCCTGGGACGCGCTGGTGGACTCGCTGGAGTACGGCATGCAGCCCGGGCGCCAGCCGCCGGCCACCTCGGAGGCCGACGCGCCGCCCGGCGCCGTTGCGGCCGCGCCCGACGGCGAGCGATCGAAGTTCGGCCAGCGCGAGACCGGCTCCTAGGTGGCGCTCGAGGTCGTGCCGCTGGCCCGGCCGGTGCTGGGAGCGGAGGAGGAGCGCGCGGTGGTCGACGTGCTGCGCTCTGGGCAGCTCTCGCTGGGCCCGCGCGTGGCGCAGTTCGAGCAGGCTTTCGCCGCGCGCCTCGGCGCGCCGTATGCGAGCGCCGTCTCAAGCGGCACGGCCGGGCTGCACCTGGCGCTGCGCGCGGCGGGCGTGCGCGACGGCGACGAGGTGATCACGAGCCCGTTCTCGTTCGTCGCGTCGGCCAACGCGGCGCTTTACGAGCGCGCGCGGCCGGTGTTCGCGGACATCGACCCGCTGACGCTCAACCTCGACGCGCAGGCTGCCGCCGCGGCGATCACGCCGCGAACGCGCGCGCTGCTGCCGGTGCACATCTTCGGCTACCCCGCCGACATGCCGGCGTTCGAGCGCGTCGCCGCGGAGCACGACCTGGCGATCGTCGAGGACGCCTGCGAGGCGCTCGGCGCACGTCACGCGGACGGGCCGGCGGTCGGCGCGCGCGGGCACGCGGCGGTGTTCGGCTTCTATGCCAACAAGCAGCTGACGACGGGCGAGGGCGGCATGGTCACGCTGGGCGACGCGACGGTCAAGGCGCGCGTCGACTCCGAGCGAAACCAGGGCCGCGCGCCGGACATGGGCTGGCTCGACCACGATCGCCTTGGCTTCAACTACCGACTTTCGGATATCGCTTGCGCGATCGGGGTTGCGCAGTTGCGACGACTGGACGAGTCGCTTGCTGCGCGCGCGGATGTGGCCGAGCGCTATCGCCAGGCGCTCGATGGCGTGGAGGGGCTGACGCTGCCGTGCGCGGACGCCGATGGCGACGTGCGCGGCTGGTTCGTGTTCGTCGTGCAGCTGCCGCGCGGCGTCGATCGCGACGAGACCGTGCGCGCGCTGGCGGCGGCGGGCATCCAGAGCAAGCCCTACCTGCCGGCGATCCACCTGATGAGCTTCTACCGCGAGCGCTTCGGCCATCGCGAGGGCGAGTTTCCGGTGTGCGAGGACGTCGCCGCGCGCTCGCTGGCGCTGCCGTTCTTCCCCTCGCTGTCAGAGGAACAGGTCGCGCGCGTGTGCCAGGCGCTGCGCGCGGCGATCGGGCGCTGAGCGCTCCGCTTGGCGCGGCTCGCCGCGACGCAGCGCAAGCGCCCCTCTCGACGCGCCGCACGACGTGCGCGATGATCGAAGCAGCCCAGCAGAGCGATCAGCGTGGCGGCTGGCGGAAATCCCCGGCGCCGCTTGCGATGTCGCCGCGGGGGCCAAGCGAACCGGCGATTCTCAAGGAGCGCGGCATGGCGTCAAACGGTCAAGCAGGAGACATGACGGGCGAAATCGCGCCGCCGCCCGGCGCGGGCGGGACACGCTTGGCGAGGGGCGGCCGCTCGGGACTGCCGGCGGGCCCGCCGCTGCCGACGTTCGCGCAGGCGGCGATCTGGGCGCTGCGCCCGCTCGACCTGATGGATCGCTGCGCGGAGCGCTACGGCGAGATCTTCACGCTGCGCGTAAGGCGCGGCAGCCCCTGGGTGCTGATCAGCAATCCGGAGCACGTCAAGCTCCTGTTCACCAACCAGTCGGCACAGATCCGCGCTGGCGCCGGCGAAGCGAACCCGCTGCTGGAGCCGCTGCTCGGGTCCAGGTCGGTGATGCTGCTCGACGAACCTCAGCACCTCGGCGACCGCAAGCGCTTGCTGCCGTCGTTCCACGGAGACCGGATGCGCGACTACGGCGCGATGATGACCGACGTCGCCGAACGCCAGATCCGCACGTGGCCGACGGGCGAGCCGTTCGAGCTGTGGCCACGGATGCAGGCGATCAGCCTCGACGTCGTGATGAGCGCCGTGTTCGACGAGCTCGAGCCGGCGCGACGCGAGCTGCTGCGCGAACGCCTCGTGACGCTGACGGACTGGATCAACCAGCCGCGGCGGCTCGCGCTGCTGGCCGCGATCGGCAAGCGCTCGATCACCAACAGCTCGAAGTTCCATCACGTGATGGGCGAGGTCGAGGCGGTCGTGCTTGCCGAGGTCCGCCGCCGGCGGACCGCGGGCGCGCGGCCGGGACGCGAGGACATCCACTCGATGCTCGAGCGCGAGTACGGCGGCGAGGAGTCGCACACCAGCGAAAAGAAGATGCGCGACGAACTCGTGACGATGCTCTCCGACGGCCCGACCGCGACGTCGCTGGCATGGGTCTTCGAGCGACTGCTGCGCCACCCCGACAAGCTCGCGCGGCTGCGCGAGGAGGTGCTCGGTGCAGAGAGCGAGGAGTATCTCGACGCGGTGGTCAAGGAGACGCTGCGCCTTTGCCCGGCGGTGCCGCTCGTGATGCGCCGGCTCGCCGAGCCGATGCAGCTCGGCGAGCACACGATCCCGCCGGGCACGATCGTCGCGCCGAGCGTCTATCTGATGCACCGTCGCGCTGACCTCTATGCCGAGCCGCTCGAGTTCCGTCCCGAGCGCTTCCTCGAGAGCTCGGCCGGCACGTACACGTGGATACCGTTCGGCGGCGGCGTGCGCCGCTGCGTCGCGTGGTTCTTCGCGCAGCTGGAGATGAAGCGCGTCATTCAGGTCGTTCTGCGGGAGTTCGACCTGAGCCCGGCGGCGTCCGGCGGCGAGAGCGCGATGCGCAGCTCCGTCTCCTTCGCACCGAACGGCGGCGCGCGCGTGGTCGCCCGGCGACGCAGGCAGGGCCGCTTCGCCGAGCCCGCGGCCGCTTGAGCGAAGCCGGCGCGAGCCCGTCGCGGCTGGTGGGCGGGGCCTCGCACCGCGACCGCCGATCGCCAGGCGACGGCTCCAGGTGGCCGTCAGTTCGAAGTCGGGGCGGTCAGGCGGCGCCGCGTGGGCGCGCCGTAGACTGGTCGCCGTGTCGCGCTTTCACGAGCCCCAGCACGCCGACTTCCAGCGGCTGAACAGCTCGCTGTCCTTCGACCGCCGGCTGTGGCCGCAGGACATCGCGCAGTCGCGCGCGCACGCGCGCATGCTCGCCGCGCGTGCGATCGTCTCCGAGGCCGACCGCGACGAGCTGATCGCCGGTCTGGACGCCGTCGAAGGCGAGCTGCGCGACGGCGGCTTCTCGTTCGACGGCGGCGACGAAGACATCCACATGGCGATCGAGCGGCGCCTGACGGAGGTCGCCGGGCCGGTGGCCGGGCGCCTGCACACGGCGCGCTCGCGCAACGACCAGGTCGTGACCGACCTGATGATGTACGCGCGCGAGCGCTGCACGTACGCGCGCAGGGCGATCGGCGCGCTGATGGCGACCCTGCTGGAGCGCGCAGAGCAGCACGCCGACTGGCCGATGCCCGGCTACACGCACCTGCAGCGCGCACAGCCGGTGTACCTCGGCCATCACCTGCTGGCGTACTTCTGGATGCTCGCGCGCGATCGTGCGCGCTTCGCCTTCGCCGAGGCGCAGGCGGGCTCTCTGCCACTCGGCGCGGGCGCGCTGGCGGGCGTGAACTTCGACACCGACCGGCGCATGGTCGCCGAGGAGCTCGGCTTCGCGCACGTCGCGGCGAACTCGATCGACGCCGTCTCCGGACGGGACTTCATCCTCGACTACCTCAACGCGGCGGCGACGTGCTCGACACACCTTTCCCGCCTGGGCGCCGAGCTGGTGCTGTGGTCGAGCGCCGAGTTCGGCTTCTGCGAGCTGCCGGACTCATGGAGCGCCGGCTCGTCGATCATGCCGCAGAAGAAGAACCCCGACGCGGCCGAGCTGCTGCGCGCGAAGGCGCCGCGTGTGGTCGGGCACCTGGCGGCGTTTCACGGCGTGCTGCACGCGCTGCCGCTGACCTACAACAAGGACCTGCAGGAGGACAAGGAGCATGTCTTCGACGCGGCGGACACGCTGGAGCTGACGCTGGCGGCGGCCACGGGCATGCTTGGCGGCGTGCGCTTCGATCGCGAGCGCCTGCGCGAGGCGGCGTCGGACGAGCTGATCGCGGCGACGGACGTGGCCGACCTGCTGGTGGGACTCGGCGTGCCCTTCCGCGAGGCGCACCGAGTCGTCGCCGGCCTGGTGCGCGCGGCGCTGGACGGCGACAGGACGCTGTCGCAGCTGGACGCCAAGGAGCTGGCGAGGCACAGCGACGTGCTGGCGGCGCACAGCGACGAGTTCCGCGCGGTGCTCGCGCAGGAGTCGTGGCTGGAGTCCAAGGTGTCCGAGGGCGGCACGTCGTCGCAGCGCCTGCGCGAGCAGCTCGCTGCGGCGCGCGCGGCGCTCGCCGGAGACGACTCGGCCTGAGCGCCGTGACGTCCCACGTCGTGCCGTGTCAGCGTCGGGTCGTCCGGGCTTTGCGCCCGCGGTTGCGATGAGAACGCTCCCGCGTGCGTTCTATGACCGGCCGGTGCTGGAGGTCGCGCCCGAGCTGGTCGGCTGCGTGGTCGTGCACGGCGAGACGTCGGGCGTGATCGTCGAGACGGAGGCCTACCACGAGAGCGAGCCCGCATGCCACGCATTCGCCGGGCTGACTCCGCGCACGGAGGTGCTGTTCGGCGAGCCGGGCGTGGCCTACGTCTACCGCTCCTACGGCATCCACGCGCTGCTGAACGCAGTATGCGAGCCCGACGGCGTGGGCGCGGCGGTGCTGATCCGCGCGCTGGCGCCGCTGACGGGAATCGAGTTGATGCGCCAGCGCCGCGGCCTGGTCGCGCAGCGCCCGGCGCGCGACCGCGACCTCTGCTCGGGGCCGGGCAAGTTGACGCAGGCGCTGGGCGTCTGGCTGGACGAGAACGGCACATCGCTTGCGCACGGCAGCATCCGCATCGGTCCGCGCGCGGGCGAGTGGCGCGATCCGGCCGTGTCGATCGGCACGCGCATCGGCATCACGCACGCCGTCGAGTTGCGCTGGCGCTTCTGCGCGAGCGGCGACGTGAACGTATCGCGCCCGCGGATCTGAGCTGCAGCGCTAGCCGCCTGGACTCACGCCGCCGGTTGGCGACGAGGATTCCGACGACGGCGGCGCCGGTGATTCGCTCGGCGGGCTGGCTTCCGGCGCGGCCGGCGCGGCGGGCTTTTCCGGAGCGGGGCCGGGCGGTGCGGCGCGCTGGGAGCCGCCTTCGCCGCCACCGCCGGGCGCGGAGGACTTGCCGCCGCCTTTGCTCGATTCGCCGCCGGAGGCCGAACCGGAGCCTTCGCTCGGCGCGGCCGAGCCTTCGGGGCTGCTCGTCGTGGAGCCTTCGCCCGATTCGCCGGATTTGGCCTTGCCGGCCGCCGCCGCTTCGGCGCGGGTCTTGTCGATCGCCAGCGCGGAGACCATGAAGTCGTGCCAGATCAGCGCAGGGTAGGTGCCGCCGAGCACGGGCCCGCCGTTGAACGCCGTGGTCATCGGCACGAGGCTGTCGGGGTAGCCGACCCACACGGCCACGGTGTACTTGCTGTCCCAGCCGACGAACCATGCGTCGCCGTAGTTTGAGGTGGTCCCGGTCTTGCCGGCCGCGAACTGGCCGATCGACGCGGCGCGGCCGGTGCCGTACTGCAGCACCGTCTCGAGCATCGACGTCTCGGTCGCGGCGATGCTCGCCGGCAGCACGGCCTTGGTCTTTACGTGGTTGACGTCGCGGTGGGCGCCGTCGGGAAGCGTGCGCTTG
>DATHJQ010000013.1:0-3978 GCA_035286505.1 Solirubrobacteraceae bacterium
TGTGCGCCGGCCGCGCGCGCGAGCTGGATCGCCGCGGTGCCCACGCCGCCGGCGCCGCCGTGCACGAGCAGGCGCTCGCCCGAGCGCAGCTGGCCCTGCATGAAGACGGCGTCGTGCGCCGTGGCGAATACCTCCGGCAGACCGCCCGCGGCGGCCCAGTCCAGCGCCTGGGGCACGGGCATCAGCTGGCGCTCGTGCACGACGCAAAGCTCGGCCTGCGCGCCGCCGCCGACGATGGCCATCACGCGATCGCCGACGCCGAAGCGCTCGGCGCCCGGCCCGAGCGCGGCGACCTCGCCGGCCAGCTCCATGCCTGGGATGTCCTGCGGCGAGCCGGGCGGCGCCGGATACATGCCGCGCCGCTGCAGCATGTCCGCGCCGTTGAGCCCGGCCGCGTGCACGCGCACCAGCACCTCGCCGACGCCCGCCTGAGGGTCTCGGTGTTGCTCGATCACGATGTCCCCGTCGCGAATGGTCGCCGCGCGCATCGCGCAAGCCTACCCGCGCCGCAGCGGGACGAGGTCAAGCAGATCAAGGACGTACCCCTTCGGGCACAGGCAGTTCGCGTGGCGTGCTATTGCACGCGAGCGACCGAGGACGCAGAGATGCGCCGGCCATCGTCTCGCTCGAACAGAGAGACGCACTCGATGTGGTGAGTCTGCGGGAACATGTCGACGGGGCGCACCTTGCGCAGCGTCCAGCCTGCCTCGACGAGTTCGGCGGCGTTGGGCGCGAGCGTGGTGGGGTTGCAGGAGACGTAGACGATGCGCTTGGGCGAGCAGTCGACGATGCGGTGAACGACCTTCTTGGACAGGCCGGCGCGGGGGGGGTCCACGACGAGCACGTCCGGGCGCCCGGCGCGTATCAGCAGCTCGGGCAGCGCCAGGCGCGCGTCGCCGGCGAAGAATCTGGCCTTTGTTATGCCGTTGGCGCGCGCGCCGTGGATTGCGTCGGCGACGGCCTGCTCGATCAGCTCGATGCCCCACAGCTCGCCAGCGCGCGGCGCCAGCGTGAGCGCGATCGTGCCGATGCCGCTGTACAGGTCATACACGCGCTCCCAGCCCCCCAGCGCGGCGTACTCGACGACGATCTCATACAGCCGCTCGGCCATCTCGGTGTTCGTCTGAAAGAACGCCTCGGCTGAGATCTGCAGGTCGAGCTCGCCGAGGCGCTCGGGCAGCTTGGCCTCGCCCCACACGAGCTCGGTTTCGCCGCCGCCGGTCGTCTCAGCGAGGCTCGCCGAGCGTGTCCACAGCACGCCGGACAGGCTGTCGCCGAGCGCCTCGCTGAGCGCCGCGGCCAGCGCGCCCGCCTCCAGCTCGCCGTCGGTCGTCACGACGCGGACCTGCAGTTGGCCGCTGCGACGCCCTTCCCGCACGACGAGGTTGCGCAGGCGCACGCGCCCGTCAGGCGCCGGTCCGACGCGCTGCTCGCGACGCTGGTCGCGCCGTCCGCGACGCTCGCGGCCGCCGCGCGGTCCGCCCTCGCGCGGAGCGACCGGCTCGATCGCCGGCGCACGACCGCGATCCCACGCCGTCAGCCTCTCGGCACGACACCAGCGCAGCGCGACCTCGCGTGCCAGGTTGCCGCGCTCGGAGGCCAGCAGGCAGTCGCGCATGGGCGTCACGCGATTGCCGCCCGCCGGAGCGTGAAAGCCGCACAGCAGCTCGCCGGGCTCGCCGTCGGGGCCGCCGACGGCCTGCCCGAAGGAGTACTCGAGCTTGTTGCGGTAACGCCAGGGCTCCACGGCGGGGACGATCTCCTGGCGCTCGTAGCCGTCGAGGTGGCCGATGCGCTGCAGCGCTTCGTGGACCTGGGCCTGCTTGATCTCCAGCTGGCGCTCGTAGGGCAGCACCTGCCAGGGGACGCCCGGATGGTCGGCCACCGGCTCGATGCGTTCGGGACCCGGCTCGAGCACCTCGAGCGTGCGTGCGTGCGCGTAGCTGCGCTTGCGCTTGTGCACGACCGCGCGCACGAGGTCGCCGGGCACGGCTCCGGCGACGAACACGACATAGCCGCCGTCGCCAAGGCGCGCGACGCCCTCGCCGCCGAACGCAAGCGAGTCGATGCGCAGCTGCAGCTCGTCGCCGCGCTGCGGCCGCGGCGAGGCCGACACCGGGGTTGGGGTCGGGGTCGGGGTCGGGACCAGGCCCGGCGCCGAGGCGGGCGTCGAGGTCGGCGTCGCAACGGATGTCGCGTCGGCGGGCTCGGGCGTGTGGGCGGGTGTCGCGTTCATGAAATTGGTGCGCATGGGTATATACGCCGGTCACCCGACCCATCCACCGTAGATACGATCGCGCACCCTGCGCACAAATAGAACAAGAGCACGCGCTCCTTTAGCTTCATGCGCCCTGGACGAGCAGCTCGAGCAGCGCCTTCTGCGCGTGACGGCGGTTCTCGGCCTGATCCCAGATTCGCTGGCGCGCGCCGTAGAGCACGTCGGCGGTGATCTCCTCGCCGGGATGCGCGGGGAGGTCGTGCATGGCGAACGCGCCCGGCGCGGCGGCGTCGAGCAGCGCGTCGTCCACGCGATAGTCGGCGAGCGCCGCGCGGCGGGCGTCGGCGGTGGCCTCGTCGCCCATGGAAACCCAAACGTCGGTGTAGACGGCGCATGCGCCGTCGACGGCCTCACGCGGGTCGCGATGGAGCGTCAGCGATCCGGAGGCGCCGTCAGGCAGCGCGAGATCGTCCTCCAGCGCATAGCCGTCGGGCGAGGCGACGGCGACGTCGGTTCCGGCGAGCGAGCCGAGGATGGCGAAGGAGCGGGCGACGTTGTTGCCGTCGCCGACGTAGGCGACGCGCAGGCCCTGCAGGGAGTCATGGGCCTCGCGCAGCGTGAGCAGATCGGCGAGCGCCTGACAGGGGTGGTGGGCGTCGGTGAGCATGTTGATGACGGGGATGGCGCTGTGCGCGGCGAGCTCGTCGAGCATCTGCTGGGGCCCGGTGCGCACGCCGACGGCGGCGGCGTGGCGCGAGAGCACGAGCGCGGTGTCGCGCAGCGCCTCGCCGCGCGAGAGCTGCAGCTCGTCGGAGCGCAGCACGACGGGGTGGCCGCCCAGCTCGTCGATGCCGACCTCGAAGGACAGCCGCGTGCGCGTGGAGGGCTTCTGGAAGATCAGTGCGACATTGCGCCCGCGCAGCGCCTGTGATGACAGCGGCGCGGCCTTGAGTTCCAGCGCGCGATCGAGCAGCGCTCGCAGCTCGTCGGCGGACAGCTCGGCTCCGGTGAGGAAATGCCGTGGCATGGACGAGCCAGTCTAGGCTAGGGTTGGCGCACAGATGGCCCGCCGCCTCGCCACGCTCGGTCTATGCCTGGCTGTCGCCGCGCTCGCCGGATGCGGTTCGTCAAGCGGCTCCTCGTCGAGCTCGAGCTCCGCCGGCGCGAAACCCACGACGGCGCCGCGCGGCCTGAAAGTGACGACGACGCCAAACTTCATCGCGCCCGCCGGCCCGGTGAGGAGCGGGACGGTGCAGATCGCCTACCGCAACATCGCGGTCGCGCCGGCGGCGCTGCGGGTGAAGCTCGGCAGCACGCTGAAGTGGACGAACTACGACACGGTGAATCACAACGTGACTCAGATGGGCGGCCCTTACGTGTTCAACTCGCCGGACTTCGGCCAAGGCGGCACGTATGAGCTCAAGGCGTCGCGGCCGGGCGTGATCAACTACGAGTGCACGATCCACCCGGCGACGATGAACGGCACGATCGAAGTGGTCAAGTGATGATTTCAGATGGTCGCGAGTCGGCCAACGAGGGCCAGCGCTAGCCGGGTTCGCGCTCAGGCGGGCCCGAGCTCGGGCAGGCCGACGTCCGCAGAGGAGGCCGTGGCATACAGTCGCCGAGGGATGCGCCCGGCGCCGCGCGCCAGCCGACCGGCCTGCACGGCCGCGCGCATCGCCCGCGCCATGGCGACCGGATCCTGTGCGCGGGAGATCGCAGAGGCGGCCAGCACGGCGTCGCAGCCCAGCTCCATGGCG
>DATHJQ010000014.1:0-5927 GCA_035286505.1 Solirubrobacteraceae bacterium
CTCACCGTCCCACGCCACCTCTGTGCCGTCGTCGTCCACCAAGCGCAGCTCGACCCACGGCAACGGGCGGCCCTGCTTGGCGCGAGCGTCCCAGTAGCGCTCGTCGTGCTCGCCCTCGGCCGGGCGCGAGAACGTCGCCACCGGACTGGTCTCGGTCATCCCCCACGCCTGGAAGATGTTCACGCCGTGGCGCTCCTCAAAATCACGCATCAACTGGCGCGGTACCGCCGAGCCGCCGCACGTGGCATTGGTCAGCGACGACAGGTCGAGCTCGGGATGCTCGTCGGCGAAGCGCAGCAAGTCCGCGAAGATCGTCGGCACGCAGCCCATCAGCGTCGGGCGCTCGGCGGCGATGAACCGGGCCAGCGGCTCAGCCGAGAGAAACCGGTCGGGCAGCAGGAGGTCTGCGCCGGCGAGCGCCGCCCCGTGCGGCAGTCCCCAGGCGTTCGCATGGAACATCGGAACGACAGCCAGCACGCGGTCGCTGCGTGACAGCCCGAGGCCATCCCTGACCAGCGTCGCCGTCGAGTGCAAGCTGATCGAGCGGTGCGAGTAGAGCACACCCTTGGGGTTGCCGGTCGTCCCGCTCGTGTAGCAGAGCGCCGCCGCCTGGCGCTCGTCGACATCGGGATAGTCAAAGCCCCCCGCCCCGGCTTCCTCCATCAACTCGTCGTAGCGCAGGACGTTGGGCAGGCTCCCCGCATCGCCATCGCCCATCACCACGTATTGCTCGACGGTCTGAAACGTCGGCGCCAGCTGCTCCAAGATCGGGACCAGCGAGTCATCGACGAAGATCACCCTGTCCTCGGCATGGTTGACGATGTAGGAAAGCTGCTCCTCGAACAAGCGGATGTTCAGCGTGTGCAGCACCGCTCCGACGCATGGGATCGCGAAGTACAGCTCGAAGTGGCGCTGGTTGTTCCAGGCGAACGTCGCGATCCGCTGGCCCGGCTCGACCCCCAGTCGCCGCTCGAGCACTCGCGCCAGCCGGTCGATCCGCTCGGACAGCTCGCCGAACGTCGCTCTCTGCACGGTCTCCGGTTCGGTCAACGTCAGCACGCTCGCATCCGGACTGGAGACGCTCATCCTGCGACGTAGGTGGTGCAACGTCAATGGAAAGTCGTCCTGCATCAGGCCCCTCAGCGCGCCGCTCATCCCCTCCGGACTCCTTCCTCGCGCGGCATCAGCTCGCGCAGCTCGCAGTAGATCCCCCTGGTGCGCTGCGCGATGTCGTCCCAGTCGAATCGCAGCACATGCTCCGATGCCTCCGTCACCAGCCGTTCGCGCAACGGCTCGTCGACCAGCAGGCGCTCGATCATCACGCCCAGGTGCTCCGCGTCGCCGCCGTTGAAGCGCAACCCGACGCGCTCGCCGACGGGCACCACCTCGCGCAGTCCACCTGTGTCGGCGACGATGCACGGACAGCCCGAGGCCATCGCCTCCAGTGCGACCAAGCCGAACGGCTCGTATATGGAGGGGACGACGCACAGATCGGCGATCCGATAGAGCGAGTGCAGCACGTCGTCGCCGATCCAGCCGAGGAAGCTGCCGTGCTCGGACAGGCCCAGTCGGTGGGCCTGCTGCTTGAGCTCGGCCTCGTGCGTGCCGCTGCCGGCCACCAGAAAGCGAACGTCCTGCACCCCTTCGAGCACGCTCGGCAGCGCATCGAGGGCCAGCTGAAAGCCCTTCTCGTAGACCAGTCGACCGACGAACAGCACGAGCTTCTCGTGAGGCTCGGCAAACTCCCGACGCAGCGTCCGCAGATCGCCGGCGGGGCGCAGTTCGCGCGGGTCGATCCCGTTGGGGATCACCGTCACACGCCGCTCGTCCACGTCGAAGATGTCAGCCACGTGCCCGCGCATGTAGTACGAGCAGACGATCAACCCGTCGGCTCGACGCGCCATCCAGCGCTCGACAGAGTGGATGTGCGATTGCGGGTGGTCCTGCACCCAGCCCTGGTGGCGACCGTGCTCGGTGGCGTGGATCGTCGTCACGTATGGCACGCTCAAGCGCTCCGCCAGCCTCGCCGAAGCCTTTGCGACCAGCCAATCGTGACCGTGGATCAAGTCGTAGCGGGCGTCATCGGCGAGCGCTTCGCCGGCGGCCAGCATGTCGTCGTTCATCTGCTCGACCCACGCGACGAAGCGGTCGAGATCGCGTGGCCAGCCCGGCTCGCGTACCCGATGGATCGTCACGCCGCCGAGCTCGTCGACTCCGGGCTGGCCATCGGACGTCGCATCGCTCACGCCGCGGGTCAGCACGTCGACTGTTACTCCCTGGCGAACCAGCGCCTCGGCGAGCTTGCGCACGTGACGCGCCAGACCGCCCTCGATCACCGGCGGGTACTCCCAGGAGAGCAGCAGCACGCGATCGCTCATGGCGCAGACCCTATCTCTCGGGCCGCCAGCTCACCGAACAGGGCGCACCGCGGCTTCACGCCGACCAGCGCTGCGGCCACGCAGAGTCAGATCGCGATCAGCTCGAGCTCGTCCAGGCGCCTGGCGGCGGGCGAGGCCCAGGTCAGATCTTCGTCGCGGTGCAGGACGCCAGCCGCGGCCAGGGCCGCGACAGCCGCCTCCAGATCCTCCGCGTCGGCGCCGAGCTCCTGGCCGAGTTGCGACAGCGAGCGTCTGCGCTCGCCATCCTCGCTCAACAGCTCCAGGACGATCGCCCTTTGGAGCCGGGGGCCGCCGGGGGACCCGGGCTCGCTCGCTTCTCTTTGCATGGGAGCCTTCCTTTCGCTGCCTGCGCCGGCGGCTGAGCCGGCGCGCCGGATCCCTCGATTTCGATGGCCTGGAGAGTACACACAGCTTGGAACGGGACGCTGCGACGAAAGCCGGGGGCGCGTTGCTAGCTCGTCGCCCACTCGTCGCCCGGTGCGAGATCAATCTGCAGTTGCCTTGGAGATGGGCGCAGGGGCTCGGCGCTGGCGCGCGGCCTGCCGCGCTTGGCCCAATGGCCGACCACTTCGCGGCTGCGGCAGCTGCGGTAGCTGATCCGGCGGTCCACCGGTGCGAGCGCCAGCCCGCCGGGGGCCGGCGCCGTGACGATCGCATGAAAGCGCCGCCCGCCCCGGTCGACTTCCACGATGTCCCCAGTCTGGATGCCCTCGAGGCGCATGCGCCAAGCACTCCAGCACGATTTCCGGCGCCGAGCCGCCTCGCCCGCCTCCGGCCACGCCGCGCGCGCCACGCGAATCCGTAAGGCTTGATCGCCGTGCGATGGTTCGTAGACGGGATGAACGTGATCGGCACCCGCCCGGACGCATGGTGGAAGGATCGCCACGGAGCGATGGTGAGGCTCGTGCATCTATTGGAGAACTGGGTCGCCGCAACCGGCGAGGACGTAGTCGTCGTGTTCGAGCAGCCGCCGCGGCCGCCGATCTCCTCGACCGTCGTCGAGGTCGCCCACGCGCCGCGTCCTCGCCGCGACTCAGCCGACGACGAGATAGTCCGGCGCGTATCGGCCGAACTTCGGCCGGGCGAGGTGCGCGTGGTCACTTCGGATCTGTGGCTGGTCGATCGCGTTCACGCCGCGGGCGCGACCGTGGAGCCCGCCGACTCGTTCCGCTCGCGAATCGAGGACCTCTGATGGCTCCCGTGACGCGCTACACCCGCAGCGGCGAGGCGAGCATCGCCTATCAGGTCGCCGGCGAGGGGTCGCTCGATCTGCTCTTCATGACCGGCTGGATCTCCCAGGTGGAGCAGCTGTGGGAGCTCCCCGCCCTGCGCCGGTTGATGGAGCGCCTGTCCGTCTTCAGCCGCCTGATCCTGTTCGACCGCCGCGGGACCGGACTGTCCGACAGCGTCGGCGGGCAGCACACGCTCGAGCAGGAGGCGCGAGACGCCCTTGCGGTGCTCGATGCGGTGGGCAGCGAGCGAGCCGCACTGTTCACCTACGGTCTCGGTGGACCCGTCGCCGCGATGCTCGCGGCCGAGCGGCCCGAGCGGGTCGGAGCGCTGATCATGTACGCCTCGATCGCCCGCACCACGTGGGCTGAGGATTACGACTGGGCGATGACCGTCGAGGATCGCGCCGAGTGGACGGAGGCCAGCGTCGCCGCATGGGGCGAGGTTGACGGGCCGGGCCTGCCGGTGCTTGCGCCGTCGATGGCGGATGACCCGGCGCTCGCCGCATGGTTCGCGCGACTGCAGCGGCTCGCGGCGAGTCCCAGCGAGGCGCGCCTGCTGCTCAACGCGGCCGCCGAGCTCGACGTACGCGTGCTGCTGCCGCAGATCCGCGTGCCGGCGCTGGTCATGCACCGCGCGCATGACAACGCCTGGGATCCGCGCCACTCGCGCTATCTGGCCGAGCACATTCCCGGCGCGCGCTACGTCGAGCTGGACGGCGCCGACTCGCTTCCTTTCGTCGGCGACAGCGACGCCATCGTCGAAGAGATCGAGGAGTTCCTCACGGGCGGTCGCGCCGGCGGCGAGCTCGCGCGAGCGCTGCTGACGGTGATGTTCACCGACATCGTCGATGCGACTGGGCACGCGGCCCGGATCGGCGACGGCCGCTGGCGCGACCTGCTGGCGCGCCACGACGAGGAGGTGCGCAAGGAGCTGCGCCGTTTTGAAGGTCGCGAGGTCAAGACCGTCGGCGACGGCTTTCTGGCGACGTTCGACGGCCCCCCTTCGCGTGCGCTGCGCTGCGCGCTTGCGATCACGCAGTCCGCGCGTGAGCTCGGTATCGAGGTCCGCGTGGGCATTCATACCGGCGAGTGCGAGCTGATCGGCGACGACGTCGGTGGCATGGCCGTGCACATCGCATCGCGCGTGGGCGGACTGGCGGGAGCCGACGAGGTGCTCGTCTCGGGCACCGTCTTCGGCACCGTCGTGGGAGGTCCGTTCACATTCGACGATCGCGGCTTTCACGAGCTCAAAGGCGTACCCGGCCGCTGGCCGCTGTTCGCGCTCGGCGTCTGACGCGCCGGCGCCTCGCCGTCAGCGAATACGATCGCGTCGTGAAGATCCGCGCCGCGCTGTTGGAGGAGTTCGCCCGCCCGCTGGTCGTGCAGGAGCTGGATCTCGCCGAGCCGCGAGCCGGTGAGGCGCTCGTGCGCCTGGTCGCCTGCGGCGTCTGCCACACCGACATGTACACGGCGTCCGGCGTCGATCCCTCCGGCTATGCGCCAACCGTGCTCGGGCACGAGGGCGCGGGCGTCGTCGAGGCGATCGGCGACGGTGTGCATGACCTCGCGCCGGGAGACCACGTCGTCACGCTCTTCTCGCCGCAGTGCCGCGAGTGCATCCACTGCCAGAGTCCGCGCACGAACCTCTGCCTGGCGATTCGCGAGCAGCAGAACAGGGGCTATCTGCCCGACGGCAGCACCCGCCTGTCGCGCGCCGGCGAGCCGATCAGGCACTTCATGGGCACCTCCACGTTCGCCGAGTACGCCGTGATCCCCGAGATCGCGCTGGCCAGCATCAACCGCGACGCGCCGCTCGATCGTGCCTGCCTGTTCGCGTGCGGGCTGTCGACCGGACTGGGAGCCGCGATGAACACCGCGGCCGTGCAGGCGGGCTCGACGTGCGTGATCTTCGGCGCCGGGATGGTCGGCCTGGGCGCGGTCGCAGGGTGTCGCCTGCAGCGCGCGGAGCGAATCATCTGCGTCGACCTCTCCGAGCAGCGTCTGCAGCTCGCGCGCGGCCAGGGAGCGACCGACTGCTGGCACGCAGACGAGCACACCGTCGAGCGGGTGCTGGAGGCGACCGGCGGCTTCGGCGCCGACTACACCTTCGAGGCCACGGGTCTGGTGAGCGTGATGCGTCAAGCCGTCGAAGCCGCGCGCATGGGCTGGGGGCTGTGCACGGTGGCCGGTGTGGCGGGCAAGGGCGAGACGCTCGACGTCGTCCCCCGCCTGCTGATCACGGGGCGGCGCGTGTGCGGTTCGTCCTTCGGCGGCGTCAAGGGCCGCGACCAGGTCT
>DATHJQ010000015.1:0-10139 GCA_035286505.1 Solirubrobacteraceae bacterium
GTCGCCGCAGCAGTTGGACGAGCTCATGGCCTTCGCGACGGTCACGCTGAGCGACGCCGAGCGCCAGCGCCTGGACGAAGCTTCAGCCTGACGCTCGGGCGGCGAAGCTCAGACGGTTGCCGTCCGGATCGGCGACCGTGACACCATCCTGCGCCTCGGCTTCTGCGTCGCCGGCCCGCCGAGCCGCCGCGGGAGCTGCGTCGGCGATCCGCCGACGCAGGGCGTCCAGCTCGTCGCCGCCGGCGAGCTGGAACTCGATCGCGTGCAGGTGCGGCGCGGTGTCAGGCGGCGGGCTCGCGCCGGCGCTCTGCCATGAGTTCAAGCCGATGTGGTGGTGGTAGCCGCCAGCGGAGACGAACGCCGCGGAGGGCAGCTGCGCCTGCTCCTCGAAGCCGAGCGCTTGGCGATAGAAGGTGTCGGCGCGCGGCACGTCTGCGACCTTCAGGTGGACGTGGCCGATGGCGGTGTCGGGCGCGACCGCGTCGGCGGGCTCGCCGGGCGACTGGGCCATCAGATCGTCAACGTCCAGAGGCAGGGTGAACATGCGCACGCCGTCTCCGTCCTGCGGGTGCGGCCACTGCTCGCGCGGGCGATCGGCGTAGATCTCGATGCCCAGCCCGTCGGGATCGCTCAGGTACAGCGCCTCGGACACGCCGTGGTCGGATGCGCCGTCGATCGGCCAGCGCTCGCGCGCGACGCGCCGCACGGTGTCGGCGAGCGCGGCGCGCGACGGGTGCAGCCAGGCGACGTGGAACAGGCCGGTCGTGTGCGGCGAAAGCGGCGTCGGCTCGTCGATCGCGCTCAGCTGCAGGGCGGGGCGCTTGGCGTCGGGGCCGAGCAGCGCGCGACCCCGCTCGCGGGCGATCAACGGCAGGCCGAGCACCTGCTCGTAGAAGGCCGCGCTGCGATTCAGGTCGCCGACGTCCAGGCGCACCGAGGCGATGCGCAGCGACGGATCGATCGTCTCGGCCGTCTGCATATCAAGCAGGCTAGCGCCGCGACGCTCAGCGAGCGGCGCCGCCTCGGCGTGTGTAGCGGTGTGACCAGCGGCCGTCGCGGTGCGGCGGGCGGATAAGCTCGCGACATGAACCTGCGCAGGCTGGGCGGCAGCGACCTGGAGGTCTCGGAGATCAGCCTCGGCTCGTGGCTGACGTACTCCGGCGGAGTCGAGCGCGAGCAGGCGCGCGCATGCGTACAGGCGGCTTTCGACGCGGGCATCAACTTCATCGACACGGCCAACGTGTATGGACAGGGCGCCGCCGAGGAGGTGCTGGGCGAGGTGCTGGCCGGACGCGAGCGCTCCTCCTACGTGCTGGCGACGAAGGTCTACTTCCCGATGTCCACGAGCGATCGCGGTCTGTCGGCGCCGCAGATCCACAAGCAGATGGACGCGTCGCTGAAGCGGCTGCGCACCGACTATGTCGACCTCTACCAGTGCCACCGCTATGACGACGACACGCCGCTGCAGGAGACGATGGCGGCGCTGACGGAGGTCGTGCGCGAAGGCAAGGCGCGCTACATCGGCTTCAGCGAGTGGCCCGTGCAGCGCGTCGAGGAGTCGCTGGCGCTGGCGGGCGTCGAGCGGTGGGTCTCCAGCCAGCCTCAGTACTCGATGCTCTGGCGCAAGCCCGAGGCCGAGCTGATTGGGCTGTGCGAACGCGAGCGCATCTCGCAGATCGTCTGGTCGCCGCTGGGGCAGGGCGTGCTCACCGGTAAGTACAAGCCCGGACAGCCGCCGCCGGCGGACTCGCGCGCGGCCAGCGAGAGCATGAGCGGATTCATCGACCGGCTGATCGCGCCGCCTGTGCTCGATGCGGTGCAGCGCTTGGCGCCGATCGCCGATGCGGCCGGCCTGACGCTGCCCCAGGTCGCGCTTGCCTGGGTGCTGCGCCAACCCAACGTCGCCTCGGCGATCGTCGGCGCGTCGCGGCCCGAGCAGGTGCACGCCAACGCCTCGGCGTCGGGCGTTGAGCTGGACGCAGACACGCTGGCCGCGATCGACGCGGCGCTCGCCGACGTCGTCGTGCGCTGAGCAGCCGGGCGCCGTGCGCTGAGCCAGGCAGCCGGGCGCCGCGGCAGCCGCTCGTGCGCTGAGCCCGCCCGCCTGCGCTCAGCGCGACTGCACGACGAGTGTCTGAAACGCACGGCCGAGCGGGCCCGTCTCGTCGTGCAGCACGCTTTCGGCGGTCGCCGCGCCGCCGTCTCGCAGCAGCGTGCGCGCATCCAGGCCGATCCACTCTCCGCGCGGTGCGCGCTGCAGGTGAATGGTCAGGTCGGCGTTGATGAACACGAAGCGATCGAACGCCAGCGCTGCGCTGACGCCGTTGCCGAAGTCGGCGGTGGCGGCGAGTCGGGCAAGCGGCGTCGGCGGCTCGTCGGGCAGCAGCGGGTGGCGCAGGCGCATCCACACGCGCCCGGGACCGAGATCCTTGGGATTGCTCAGCCAACGCATCTCCATGGCCGAGCCGGCAAAGCTCGCGTCCTTGCCGCCGTCCAGCGCAAAGCGGATCAGCTGTCCGTCGCAAGGCGGCGCCAAGGGCTCGCCCAGGTCGCGCGACGTCTGCGGCGCGGCGGCGGCGGCGTCGTTCGGCACCGCCGTGACGCGCAGCGCGCTCGCGCGGACGATCGTCTGCTCGCCGGCGAGCAGCTCGGCGGCGAGCTCCTGCACTCGCCGGCCCGGGCGCACGATGCGCGTGGTCAGCGTCAACGGCTCCAGCGGTATCGGGCGCAGGAACTCGAAGGACAGGCGCGCGATGCGCAGCTCGATGCCCGGATTCATGCGCTCGAAGGCCGAGACGATCAGCGCCGCGGGCGCGCCGCCGTGCACGGCGCGAGGGTCCCACGGGCCGCGCGCATGCTCGGTCGGCACGAAGCGATCGCGACCGGGCCGTCGCCGGCCGTCGGTGGTGAAGATGCTGTTGGCCATCGCGGTTCAGTCGGGCATGCGCGAGATGAAGTCGCGCAGCTCCTGCGGATCGCGCAGTGGCGGCCCGTGGCCGAAGCAGACGAGCGCGGGCTCCAGCGCGGCGAGCCTGCGCGCCGACTGGCGGTTGCGCGCCGGGTCGGGCGTGAAGATCCTCGGTGGCTCCTGCAACCCGCGGATGCCCGTCAGCAGGTTCATCCCGTTGAGCACATCGCCGAGGATCAGCACGCGATCGGACTCGCGCCAGTAGGCGACGTGGCCGATCGAGTGGCCGGGAACCTCCAGGACGATGAACCCGGCGACCTCGTCGCCCTCCCTCAGCGGACGCGCGACGGGATGCGGCGGGCCGGTCCAGAAGCGCTGCTGAAAGCGGTTCAGCCAGCCGGGAGCCTGGCTGTTTTGGATCGCGCCCGGCGTCTGCATCGCGGCCATGTCGTCGCGTCCGCACCACAGCGGGATGCCGAGCTTTTCGCAGACGGCGTGGCTTGCGCCCTGGTGATCGGGATGCGCGTGTGTCAGCGCGTGCGCGCTCACCGTCCGCCCGCGCAGCTGGCGCAGGATGCGCCGCTCCGCCTGACGCGTGCCGGCGTCGATCAGCACGTCCTGGGCGAGGTAGACGTTGATCGCGTTGGGCGGAAAGCCGCGCAGCAGATAGAGGCCGTCGGCGAGCTGCTTCATTGCGAGGGAACCTACCCGCTGGAAGCACTGCCCGACTTTTGAGCACGCGCGCGGGATGGTGTTGTGGACTGATGCTCTGTCTATGGGGCCGGCGGGAAATAGAGCTTTGCGGCCGGCGAGCGACCTTCTGTCTGAGTTGCGTTAACCCAATTTACTCCCAGGAGAAGCCGCGCACGGCGAAGAACAGGCCGAAGACGCCCCACAGCGCGATCACGGCCAGCGCGTCCAGGTGGTCGCCCAGGCCCGACCCCGTGACGATCGCTCCATACAGCCCGTCGATCAGCGGCTTCAGCGGCAGGGCTTCGGCGATCTGGCGCAGGAAGCCAGGCGCGCCGGCGGAGTCGAACACGTAGAAGGAGATGAACACGACGGGCAGGAAGACGGCGTTGACGTAGGCGGCGGTCGACTCGAAGTTGGGGATCGCGTGGGCGAAGGCGACGCCGAGCGCGGCCAGGCAGACGACGCCCACGAGCACGAAGACGATCAACTCGGCCCAGTCGCGTGGCCAGCCGATGCCGAAGATGAGCTTGCCGGCGAGCACCACGATGGCGATCTGCAGGGCCGTGTTGGTGACGGCGTTGGCGGCGACGCCGCCGAAGTAGGAGCCGGTGGGCAGCGGCGTGCCGCGGATGCGCTTGAGCACGCCGCGCTCGCGCAGGAAGACGATGTTGTAGGCGAGCGCGGTGAACGTCGTGGACATCACGCTCATGGCGGCGATCGCCGGGATCAGCCGGTTGAGCTCACGCTGGTTGCCCGCGAGGATCGCCCCGCCGCCGCCTAGGAACAGCAGCGGCAACAGGAAGTTGAAGAAGGCGGCACTGGGGTTGCGCCAGAACATGCGCCGCTCCAGGCGATACTGGCGCCAGGCGAGCACTACCCGGCCGTCGCCGGCAACCGGGTTG
The DNA here is from genome assembly GCA_035286505.1 of Solirubrobacteraceae bacterium. GTDB lineage: Bacteria > Actinomycetota > Thermoleophilia > Solirubrobacterales > Solirubrobacteraceae > Palsa-744. Next base: position 4,504 of record DATHJQ010000015.1, read on the forward strand.
TCGCCGACGAGCGTGTCAGCCATCTCCCGCCTCCCCGAGCGCCGTTTGCTTCGCGGCGCCGGGCGCCGTCTCGGCGTCCGCGGTCAACTCCAGATAGACGTCCTCGAGTGTCGGGCGCCCGACACTCAGCTCCTCGAGCTTCTCGCCGCGTGCGAGCGCATCGGCGGTCAGCTCGGCGAGCAGCGCCGTTGGGTCCTCGGTCTGGCGCTCGACGAAGTGCCCGTCGCGATCGCGGTATGCGACTCGGTAATGGGAGGCGCCGACGCCGAGCTCGCGAGGCGGGCCGATCGCGAGGATGCGCCCGTCCTTGACGATCGCCACGCGATCGGCCAGCTCCTGCGCCTCGTCGAGGTAGTGCGTCGTGAGCAGGATCGTCTTGCCCAGGTCGCGCAGCTTGCGCACGGTCTCCCACGCGCTTCGCCGCGCCTCGGGATCGAAGCCTGTGGTGGGCTCGTCGAGGAAGATCAGCTCGGGGTCGCCGACCAGCGCGAGCGCGAAGTCCAGGCGTCGCAGCTGCCCGCCGGAGAGCTTGCGGCTGCGCACGTCGGCCTTGTCCTGCAAGCCCGCGAGCGCGAGCACCTCCTCGACGTCGCGCGGGCGCGGATAGAAGCCGGCCCAGTGGCGCAGCGCCTCGCGCGGGGTGATGTGGCCGTAGATGCCGCTCGACTGGAGCACAATGCCGATGCGCCGGCGCAGCGTACGGCTGCGCTTCTCCGGGTCCTGCCCGAGCACCGACACCTCGCCGCCGCTGCGCGCTCGATAGCCCTCGAGGATCTCCACGGTCGTCGTCTTGCCGGCGCCGTTGGGCCCGAGCAGGCCGAAGACCTCGCCGCGTCGCACGCTGATGTCGATGCCGCGTACGGCCTCGAAGTCGCCGTAGCGCTTGCTCAGGGCATGTACTTCGATGGCCGGGGTCGGCTCGCTCACGGAGTCCTAATCATCCCAGCCGTGGCGCGCAGGTACCGCGCACCCGCGACGCGGATCGCGAGCTCCGGTGCACGGTGCCGCTGTTGACCGGGCGGTCGGAGCGCGCCGCTACCAGTGCACGCCGCGCGTCAGCGTCGCCATGGCGATCTGCTCGAAGGAGGCCTTCTCCTCTTCGTTCTTCTGGCCCTTGGACGCGGCCGAGTCGGGGAACACGCGGTAGGCCAGGTGCAGCAGCCGGTCGACGCTCTTGGGCGAGAGCGCGTAGGCGATTTCGCCGACGGTGCCCAGGCGCGTGCCCATGTGCTTCGGACGGCCGCGCATGGCCTCGCAGATCATGTCGGCGGCCTCGTCGGGCGTGATCGCCGGGAAGGCGTCGTACATCTTGGTCGGCGCGATCATCGGCGTGCGCACGAGCGGCATGTGGATGGTCGTGAACGTCACGCCGTCGCCGACCACCTCAGAGGCGACCACGCGCGTGAAGGCGTCCAGCGCGGACTTGGAGGCGACGTAGGCGGAGAAGCGCGGCGGGTTGGTCTGCACGCCGATGGAGGAGATGTTGACGATGTGCCCGGATCCGCGCTCGCGCATGTGCGGAAGCAGGCCGATGATCAGCTTGACGGCGCCGAAGTAGTTGAGCTGCATCGTGCGTTCGAAGTCGTGGAAGCGGTCGTAGCTGAGCGAGATCGAGCGGCGGATCGAGCGCCCGGCGTTGTTGACGAGCATGTCGACGTTGCGGTGGTCGGCGAGCACCCGCTCGATCAGCCGTTCGACAGACTCCATGTCGGCGATGTCGGCTGCGTACACGTACGCCGTTCCGCCGCCTGCGACGATCTCCGCGCGGGCCTCCTCGAGCTTCTCCACGTTGCGCGCGACCAGCAGCGGCACGCCGCCGGCCTGGGCGACCTTCAGCGCGGTCGAGCGGCCGATCCCCGACGAGGCGCCGGTGATCATCACGTGCTTGCCCTCCAGCGCCTCTTTGAGCGTGCGCCCGGCGGACATGCTCGGGTCCATCTCGCGCTCCCAGTAGTCCCACAGTCGTCCAGCGTAGTCGTGCAGGGCGGGCGGACGCTCGAGCGGCGTGCCGGCCAGCGCGCGGCCGGCGTTGCGCGTGTCAAAGCGCGGCACCAGCTCCATGTGCGCCAGCACCTCTTCGGGAATGCCGAGCTCGCGCAGCGCGAGTTTGCGCAGCTGGCGCCATGGCGGCAGGTCGAGCGCCAGCGCCAGCGGCCACTTGGGGATCGGGTCGGTCAGTCGTTTGTCGACGCTCAACGCGAAGCGCGGTGCGTGAGCGGCAAAAGCGAGCTCGTTGAGCAGCTCGTCGACGCGCTGGCGGCGCGGGTCGGTCAGGTGGAAGGCCTTGCCATCGAGGTCGGGCTCGTGGGCGATGTGCTCGAGCGCGTCGACGACCCAGTCGACGGGCACGACGTTCGTGTTGCCGAGGTCCGGCCCGACCAGCGGCGTCCACTCGGGCAGCAGCTGGCGGGCGCGCTGGATCGCCTTGAAGAAGTAGTACGGGCCGTCGATCTTGTCCATCTCGCCGGTGCGCGAGTCGCCGACGACGATTCCCGGACGGTAGACGCGCCACGGCACGTAGACCTGCTCGCGCACGATGCGCTCGGACTCGAACTTCGTCCGGTGGTAGGGCGACGGCAGCTTCTGGCCCTCGTCGAACATCTCCTCTTCGTAGGTGCCCTTGTACTCGCCGGCGACGGCGATCGAGGAGACGTGGTGCAGGCGCTCGGCGTTGATTGCGCGCGCGAGTTCCACCGCGTGCGTCGTGCCGCCGACGTTGACGGCGGTGTTCAGCTCGGGCGCCGCGGTCATGTCGTAGACCGCCGCGAGATGGAAGAAGTGCGCGATCTTGCCGCGCAGCTCGGTGACCTGCTCCTGCTCGACGCCGAGCAGCGGCCGGCGCAGGTCGCCGATGACCGGCGCAACGCGTTTGGCTGCGGTCGCGCCGGCGACCACGCTCCAGCGGGCGACCAGGTCCTCCAGGCGCTCCAGCGAGCTCTCGCGCACGAGCACGTAGACCTTGCCCTGGCGTTTGTCGAGCAGCTGCTCGACCAGGCGACGTCCGATGAAGCCGGTCGCTCCTGTGACGAAATAGGCCATCGCGCAGCAGAGCCTATCCGCTGGCGCCGTTGTCGGCTAGGCGCCCGCTCCGGCGCCGCCGCGACCCTCGCCGGCGGCGAAGCGCGCGGCGCCGCGCGCGCCGTCCTCGAACACCTCCGGGCCCGCCGCGGCCTCCAGCGCAAGCGCCTCGTCGAGCGGCAGCCCGAAACCTTCAATGGCGGCGCGACGGTCGGCGAGCATGGTTCGCTGCGGAAAGCGGGCAAGCCCCTCGGCGAGCTCCAGCGCACGGTCCAGATGCGCGCCCGGCGCGACGAGCTCGGTCAGCAGGCCCATGGCCAGCGCCTCCTCGGCGTCGACCAGGCGTCCGGTGAGGATCAGATCGAGCGCACGGCCGAGCCCGACGATGCGCGGCAGGCGTTGCGTGCCGCCGTCGATCAGCGGCACGCCCCAGCGGCGCTCGGGGTAGCCGAGCGTGGAGCCCTCGGTGGCGATGCGCAGGTCGCACCACAGCGCGAGCTCCAGCCCGCCGGCCAGCGCGAAGCCGGAGATCGCCGCGATCGTCGGCTTGGAGGGCGTCAGGCGCGTGAAGCCCATCGGCCCCTCCTCGCTCATCAGCCGCGCCACGAACGTCTCAGTCGCCTTGAGGTCGGCGCCGGCGCAGAACGACACGCCGCCGGCGCCCGTCAGCACCATCACGCGCGCCTGCTCATCGGCCTCGAAGCGCCGGTAGGCGTCGTGCAGCAGCGCGGCCGTCGGCCCGTCGACGGCGTTGCGCCGGTGCTGGCGGTCGATCGTGACGACGGCCGCGGCGCCGCTGCGCTCGTAGCGCACGGGCTCGTCGCTGGCCTGCGGCTGCTCGCTCATGCGCGGCTCACGGCCCGGGCCTTCGGGGGCGAGCGCTACCAGCCGCCGCGCCACTGAGCGTTGCTCAGGTGCGCCTTGTGCGCGGCCTTGCGCGCTTGCTTGCGCTTGTCCAGATGCCGCTGGAGCATGCTCATTGTGAACACGAACACGGGAAAGAAGACGATCAAAATGAAGCCCGCGTCGGTGACGACTTTGTCGTCGGTCACGCCGTAGAAGCCGCGCCCGTCGTTGTGCGCCTGCGCGGCCTGCGCGAGCACCAGCGGCATCATCAGGACCCACACGAACACGGCTGTGGACAGTCGGCGCGTCATGCGGCGGATCGTAGCTCAGCGCGCAGGCGCGCCGCATGCCGCCCTGCACATAGCCGGATAGCGATCGTATATACAGCACACGCGAAACCATCCAAATAAAAGTATTTGATAGCCATCGTAGATACCGCGTAGATACCATGGCTACCGCGCAGCGCAAAGAAGAACACACCGCGCACCCGCACGACGCGGGCCGACCGCCAGCCAGGCGGCGCCCGTTCTCGCGGCCCGCTCGCCGCCCCTACCATCACCAGCGATGGCGCTGTTGATCGCATCTGACATGCACAAGGACATGGCCGGGCAGCCGCTGCTGCGCGGTGTGTCGTTCAAGCTGGAGCGGCGCGAACGGATGACGATCGCGGGACGCAACGGAGTGGGCAAGACGACGCTGCTGCGGATGCTGGCGGGGGAGACGTCGATCGACCGCGGCGAGCTGAGCGTGGCCAAGGGCGTGCGCATCGCGCTGCACGACCAGCGCCCGCCGCGGGAGCGTAGGACGGCGCTGCGCGACTACGTGCTGTCGGGCTGCGTGGAGGAGCTGCAGATCGAGGCCGAGCTGGCCGAGCTGGAGCGGCGCATGGCCGCGGGCGACTCGGACGAGGCGCTGCTGGCACGATATGCGCGTGCGCAGGGTCGCCTGGAGGCGCGCGGCGGCTATCTGTGGCGCGATCGCGCGACGGTCATGGCGCGCGGGCTGGGCTTCGTGGAGGGCGATCTGGACCGGCCGTTGGACACGTTCTCGGGCGGTCAGCTGACGCGTGCGTCGCTGGCGCGCGCACTGGCGACGGGCGCGGACGTGCTGCTGCTGGACGAGCCGACGAACCATCTGGACATCGAGTCGCTGGAGTGGCTGGAGCAGACGCTCGTGGAGCTCGACGCGGCGGTCGTGCTGGTCGCGCACGACCGCTGGTTCCTCGAGGCGGTGGGCACGGCCGTTCTGGAGCTGGAGGCCGGACGTTCGCGCTTCTTCGCGGGCACCTGGCATCAGTGGCGCAAGGAGCAGGCGGCGCGCGAGATCGCGCTGGGGCGCGCAATCGACTCGCAGCGGGCGGAGATCGCGCGCATGGAGCGCTTCATCGAGCGCTTCCGCTACAAGGCGAGCAAGGCGCGCCAGGCGCAGTCGCGCGTGAAGAAGCTGGCGAAGATCGAGCGCATTGAGCGCGACCCCGCGGCGGGCAGGGGCCTGGACTTCGAGTTCGCCGCGCCGCAGCGCTCGGGACGCGTGATCTTCGAGCTGACGGACGGGCGCGTGGAGATCGGAGGCGACGAACAGAACGATCGCTCCGCGGATGGGCGTGCGCGCGGCGCCGACGGGGGCTCGGCGACGAAGTCGCCGGTCGTGCTGCTGGAGCGCGCGGAGCTGTGGCTGGAACGCGGCGAGCACGTCTCGCTGGTCGGCCCCAACGGCTCGGGCAAGACGACGCTGATCGAGACTCTGGCCGGGCGGCGCGAGCTGGCGGCGGG
>DATHJQ010000016.1:0-2490 GCA_035286505.1 Solirubrobacteraceae bacterium
CCCAGCGTGAAGGTGATCGCAAAGCCGACATTCATCGCTGCGTTGGCCGAGCGCTCGGCCTCGTGCACGGCGGCCTCGTACGCCGCCTCATCGCTCTTCATGTGTTCGACCGACGTCCGCGCGCAACGCGACGCCGCGGCCCGCAGCAGCGCGCTCGCGGCCAGCGCCGCCGTGCCATCGACGGCGACCAGCACGAGCACCAGCGCCAGCGAGAAGTCGACGGAGACGATGAGCGCCAGCGCCGCGGTGAGCACCGCCTCGAGCAGGTACAGGGCGCTGAGGCGTGACGGCGCCGAGGAGGACTCGACGCGAGCGACGAGGGCGGGTACGAGAAACGCCGACAGGACTTGGCCGCCCACGAGCAGCGCCGCGACGGCGATTGCGCTGTGGGTGTGATCGAAGACGACGATCGACAGCGCTACGTAGCCGAACCACGTGCCGAGCCGATTGATCGTGTAGGCGAGAACGATCCTCCGCAGGCGGGGAGAGCGCGGCAGCCAACGCATTCGCGGAAAGCTAACGGTTGTCTACGATCGCTTCGACCGCTGCAACATGGGCCCCAGACGGGACCGTGCCACGCGGCGCGCGCTCAGGCGTAGGAGCTGATGGCGTCGTCGTCAGCGTCGATGCTCACGACGGCAAGGCCCGGGTGACGGTGGGCGAGCATCTGCATGACCGACTCGGCCGAAATCTCCTCCAGCTCACCGCTGAGGATGACCATGCTGGCCTCGGGGGCGCGCACGAGCACCTCCCAGAGCGCCCCGGCCAGCTCGAACTTCGTGCTCCGCGGCATCGTCTTTGCGAGGTCGTGCTGCACGGCCGCGCGCGCGCCGCTGTCGCCGCCGGCGAGCAGGATCGGCTTCTGGGCGGGCGCGGACCCAGTCAGCAGCCGAAGCTGCCGGCGGTCGGGGCCGACCTCGCGCTCGTCCGGCTTGCCTTGCCTGGGCAGCAGCCGCAGCGTGGGCGCCTGTGGAAACGCACGGCTGGACGTTGCAACGGTCGACATGCCATACATGATGCGTCCTCAAGGAGCATTTGTCTGTCGTCCGGAGGGTGCTGATCGTGTCGTCCTAAAAGGGCAGTCTTGTGTCGTCCCGTCGGGCCGTCGCGATCGGTCGGACCCAGTCGGTACGGTGTGGCGATGGAGGCTGGCAGCTCAGAGGTCGACCGACCGTTGACCGTGATCATCGCCGACGATCACACGGTCGTACGCGATGGCATCCGCGCCGTTCTCGAGCGCGAGAAGGACGAGTTTCGCGTTGTCGCCGAAGCCGCCGACGTGCCTTCGACGATCCGCGAAGTCCGCGAGCACAAGCCAGACCTGCTGACGCTCGATTTGACGATGCCCGGAGGCTCGAGCCTGGCGGCTCTGCCGGCCTGCTTCATCGCGCATCCCACGCTCGCGGTGGCGATCCTGACGATGCGCGAGGATCCCGAGTACGCCCGCCAGGCGCTGCGCGCCGGCGCGCGCAGCTATGTGCTCAAGGAGGCCGAGCCCGCCGAGCTGCTGCAGGCCTTCCGCCTCGCCGTCTCGGGCGGCAACTACCTGCACCCGCGCCTGGGCGCGCTAATGGCCACCGGCGAGGAGTCCGCTTCGGATGGCGTCGTGCTCTCCGAGCGCGAGCGCGAGGTCGTGCGGCTGATCGCCAACGGCTACACCAACCCGCAGATCGCAGAGCAGCTGCACGTCGCCGAGCGCACCGTCAAGACCTACCGCGCTCGCGCCATCGAGAAGCTCGGTTTCTCCTCGCGCGCGGAGATCACCGCGTACGTTAGGCGGATCGGCCTCGTCGAGTAGCTCGCTCGCCGCTCAGCGGGCGAGCGCGTCGACCGCATGGGCCGGCCCGGCGGCCGCTGCCGCCTCGTCCTGCGCGGAGGGGCGACCGGCGAGCGGCACGGTCAGACGAACCGTCGTGCCTTTGCTCGGGGCGGGACCGAACTCGAGCTCGCCGCCGACCAGCTCGGCCCGCTCGCGCATCCCGCCCATCCCGAAGCCGCCCTCCAGCCCGTCGCCGCGCGGGCCGAGCCGGTCGGCGTTGGGCAGTCCCTTGCCGTCGTCGGTCACCGAGGCCCGCACGGAGCCGTCACGCTCGGTGATGCTCACGACGGCGCTCGTCGCCTCGGCGTGGCGGCTGACGTTCGTCAGCGCCTCCTGGACGATGCGGTAGATCGTGCTCTCGAGCTCGGCGTCCAGACGGCGCCCGTCTTCCTGGCCCAGCTCGATCTCGGTGCGTACGTCCAGACCGTCGATCGCCTGCGCGCGCCTTGCCAGCGCCTCCGTCGCCGCGGCCAGGCCGAGGTCGTCGAGCGCCGCGGGGCGAAGCTCGGTGATCAGGTGGCGCAGGCCGTCGATCTCGTTGCCCAGCCCCTCCAGCACGGCGTCAACCGCCGCGCTGAGAGCCTGCCTGTCGTCGAGGTCCCGGGCGTTGGCGAGCTGCAGGCGCAGCGCGCCGATGCCCTGGATGCTCTCGTCGTGGATCTCCCGCGCCC
>DATHJQ010000017.1:0-4741 GCA_035286505.1 Solirubrobacteraceae bacterium
CGGCCTACTGGTGGCTGCTGGCCGCGGAGTAGCCCGGCGTTACGACCGCCGACGCGATCATCATCCGCGCGCAATGCCCGCGACGAGGATCACCGGGCCGGGCCCCACGCGCGTGAGGCAGTCGGCCGATCGGGCGCCCGCGCAGCTGCGCGCGTTCGCCGACGCGCGGGCGCTCAGCCGCGAGGAGATGTTCGCCGCGGCGGTGCGCTGGCCGCGTCCCGAGCGCCTGCTCGAGCCGCTGGTGCTGCCGGCTGGAAAGCTCGCCGACGCGATGCGCACGCTCGGCCTGACGACGGTCGGCGCGCTGCTCGAGCACCTTCCGCGCGACAGGCGCGAGGCGCGAACGATCGCAGCGCTGGCACCGGATGAGCAGGCCACCGTCGCCGTGCAGGTGCGCGCGATCTCCGCGCGGCCGGTGCGCCGCCGCGGCATGCGCCCGCTCGTGCAGGCGACCGTTCACGACGCGACGGGCAGCATGCGCGCGACGTTCTTCAACCAGCCCTGGCTGGTCGAGCGCTACCCGCCGGGCACACATCTGGTGCTTCACGGCAAGGCCGATCGGCGGGGTGGGTTTCGCGTGTCGCATCACGCGATCGGCGCGCAGCTGGCGCTTGCCGATGCCGACCTCGTCGCTGGCGCCGTGGGCGCCGGCGACGAACGCGCAGGGTCCGGTCAGCGCGATGCAGCTGCGGCGGGTACGCGCGGCGACGAGGCGGCGGGCGGCGCAGTGGCCCACTACGCGGCGAGCGAGGGGGTCAGCTCGACGCAGATCCTCACGCTGGTGCAGGGCGTCCGCGAGCGCCTGGCCGACGTGCCCGAGCCGCTGCCGGCGCAGACTCGCGTGTCCGAAGGGCTGCCCGATCGCGCCAGCGCGCTGGCAGCGATGCATTTCGCGCGCGGCGAGCAGGACACAGAACACGGCCGCCGTCGCCTGGCGTTCGACGAGCTGTTGCTGACGCAGCTCGTCTTCCTGCATCGGCGCGCGCGCCGCGGCGTGCACGAGACGGCGCCCCCACTGAGTGAGCCTCGGCGGATCACCGAGCGCTGGCTGGCCGACAGTCTGCCGTTCGCGCCGACTGGCGACCAGCGCCGCACACTCGAGGAGATCGACGCCGATCTGAGCGGCGGGCGCGCGATGCAGCGCCTGCTGATGGGCGAAGTCGGAAGCGGAAAGACCGTCGTTGCGCTCTACGCGATGCTGCGGGCCGTCGAGCACGGCCACCAGGCCGCGCTGATGGCGCCGACGGAGACGCTCGCCGAACAGCACTTCGCGACGATCCAACAGCTGCTCGGCGCCGAGCCCGTGGCCTGTGCGCTGCTCACGGGATCGACCGCCGCGCGGCGACGCACGGACGTGCTCGGCAAGCTCGCAAGCGGCGAGCTGTCGCTCGTCGTCGGCACGCACGCGCTGATCGAGCCGGACGTCGCGTTTGCGTCGCTGGCTGTCGCGATCGTCGACGAGCAGCATCGCTTCGGCGTGCGCCAGCGCGCAGCGCTGCACGCCAAGGGCACGCCGCACACGCTGCACATGACGGCCACGCCGATTCCGCGCACGCTGGCGCTCGCCGGCTACGGCGACCTGGATACGAGCACGCTGCGCGAGCTGCCTCGCGGCCGCCAGCCGATCGCCACGCGCATCGTCGCCGGCGAGCGCGCCCGCGCGCGCGCCTATGACGAGCTGCGCGAGCAGCTGGACGCCGGCCGCCAGGCGTTCGTCGTGTGCCCGCTGATCGACGACGACCCCCCAAGCGACGCAGAGCCGCCGCCGACCGGCCTCGGCGACCTACGGGCGGCGACCGCCGAGCTGGAGCGGTTGCGCAAGGGCGAGCTGCGCGGCTACCGGCTGGTGCTGCTGCATGGCGGCATGCGACCGCGCGAGAAGCAGCAGGCGATGGCGGCGTTCGCGGCTGGCGAGGCCGGCGTGCTTGTGGCGACGACGGTCATCGAGGTGGGGATCGACGTGCCCAACGCGACGGTGATGCTCGTGGAGAACGCCGAGCGCTTCGGCATCTCCCAGCTGCATCAGCTGCGCGGACGGATCGGGCGCGGGGAGCACCGCGCGAGCTGCTTGCTGATGGGCCCGCCGGGGTCGCCGCGCTTGCGCGCGCTGGCCGAGCACGCCGACGGCTTTCGCCTGGCCGAGATCGACCTGGAGCTGCGCAGTGAGGGCGAGCTGGTGGGCACGCGCCAGTCGGGCCTGCGCCAGTTCAAGGTCGCGCAGCTTCCGCAGGACGCGGCGCTGCTGGAGCGCGCCCGCGCGTGCGCGGAAGCGATCTTCGCGCACGACCCCGAGCTGCGCCAGCCCGAGCACGCGCTGCTCGGCGACGCGCTGCGCGACGGCTTCGGCGCGCAGGCGCTGGAGCCGATACCCGCATAGCCGCGAGCGAGCGTTACGGTGGTGCGCATGCGCGTGATCGCCGGGGATCTGGGTGGCCGGCATCTCCAGGCGCCGAGCGGTAGGGTCACGCGCCCAACGTCCGATCGTGTGCGCGAGGCGCTGTTCGCCATGCTCGAAGACGTCGCCGGTGCGAGCGTGCTCGACGTGTTCGCCGGCAGCGGCGCACTCGGCATCGAGGCGCTCTCGCGCGGCGCCGCAAGCGCCGTTTTCTTCGAGCGCGACGCGCTTGCGCTGCGGACGCTGCGGGCGAATCTCGGCTCGCTGGGGCTCACCTCGCCGAAGGCACAGGTCCGGCGCGCGGACGCCTTGGCGGCGCTCCGGAGCGCACGGCGGCGTCAAGAGACATACGATCTGATCTTCATCGATCCCCCCTACGCTCAGGCGCGCGACTGGGGGCCTGAGCTCTCGGTGGCGCTGACGCCGCTGCTCGCGACGGCTGCGCGCGTGATCGTGGAGAGCGATCGACGGACGCCGCTGCGGCTCGACGTGCCAGTCGAGCGCGAGCGGCGCTATGGCGACACGACGATCACGATCCACTCCAATCCATGACCCCATCCGAGAAGTCCATAGCGGTGTGCCCGGGCTCTTATGACCCGATCACCAACGGGCACCTCGACGTCATCCGCCGAGCATCGCGCCTGTATGACGAGGTCGTCGTCGCCGTCGTCAATCGCTCGGTCCGCAAGAACAAGTCGCTGTTTGCGATCGACGAGCGGATGAGCTTCATCGAGCGCGCGATCGCGGACCTGGACGGCGTTCGCGCCGAGCCCTTTTCGACGCTCGTCGTGGACTTCGCCAAGCACGTCGGCGCTCGCACGATCGTCAAGGGCCTGCGCGCTATATCGGACTTCGAGTACGAGTTGGAGATGAACCAGCTCAACCGCCGCCAGGACCCCGAGATAGAGTCCGTGTACCTGATGGCCAGCCCGCAGTACAGTTTTCTGTCGTCCAGCGGCGTCAAGGAGCTCGCTACATTCGGAGGCAAGATCGACGATCTTGTCCCGGACGAGGTGGCCCGACGCTTGCAGGAAGAGCTGAAGCGCTGACGAAATGGGACGTGACTCGTGATCCGCAACTCGATTGAAGGCCCGGCTGGGCCCCAGTCTCCGCACCGCTAGCCCGCATGGACGTTCTCGTACTCATCGACAAGCTCGACGACTTGGTGCACAACGCCAAGCCCGTGCCCCTGACCGATCAGGTGCGCGTCGACAAGGAGGAGATCTACGACATCCTCGACCAGATGCGCGCGACGATCCCCGAGGAGATCAAGCAGGCCCGCTGGATCGTCAAGGAGCGCCAGGAGATGCTGGCCGAGGCCAAGAAAGAGGCCGAGCGGATCATCAAGGATGCGCGCGAGCGCCAGGAGCGCCTCGTCGGCGAGGAGGAGGTCACCAAGCAGGCCGAGCGCGCCGCCGAGGACATCGTCGAGGACGCCCGGGCACGCGAGCGCGAGATCAGGCTCGGCGCCGAGGACTACGCCGACGAGATCCTCAACACGCTCGAGGTCAACCTGTCGAAGTTCATCGCCGCCGTGCAGCGCGGGCGCGAGCGCCTGCAAGGCAAGGACGAACCCGCCGAAGTCGGCTAGGACGGCGCTGGGCGGCGCGAGGCTGTGTCCACGGTCGCTCGTGTACCGAAGCCGGGAGACACTCGCTCGGCTCGCATCCCCGTTTCGGCCAGCACACTTCGCTCCCTGCGTCCTCACCAACGGCTGCGCCGTCGGTGCCGGCTTGCCCAGCCCCGCCCTAGCCTTGCGGCCATTCGTCCGCCGCGGCGATCGGCTTGCGCTTCTTGGATAGGGTCCGGCCGATGGACGCGCAGGAGGTCAGGTACAAGCTGCAGGTCGCGCGGGCGCTGCTGGGGACCGGCATCGCCCATCCCGAGCGCCCGGACAAGACGCTCAGATCGCTTGCCGTGCTGCGTCGCTGGGGACCGAGCTCGGTGGCCGCGTACACCGGTGGCGCGATTCGCTTTGGCGATCGCCCGGCGATCGTGGACGATCGCGGCACGCTGACGTTCGCGGAGGTCAACCGGCGCACGAACGCGCTGGCGCACGCGCTCGCAGACGCGGGAATCGGCGAACAGGAGAGCGTGGCGATCATGTGCCGCAACCACCGGGGCTTCATCGAGGCGACCGTCGCCTGCGCGAAGCTCGGAGCCGGCGCGCTGTACCTGAACACCGCTTTCGCAGGCCCGCAGATCGCCGACGTGCTCAAGCGCGAAGCGCCCGCGGCGGTGATCTACGACGAGGAGTTCGCCGAGCTGATCGGCGAGGGCGCGGACGGGCGCGAGCGGATCGTCGCCTGGTGCGAGCCCGGCGCTGACAGCTCCGCGACGACGATC
>DATHJQ010000018.1:0-4571 GCA_035286505.1 Solirubrobacteraceae bacterium
GGTCGGCGTGAGGTCATTGGCCGGCCGGTTCTGCAGGTCGCGCGCGGCGTTGACGGCCTCGGCCACGAGCGCAGCCTCGGCGACGACGTCGGCCAGGTCCTCGTCGGCGGAGACGATCAGCCGGGCAAGGCTCGTGGGGCGGGTGTCGGCGTCCTGTGCGGGGACGGACTTATGGCGCTCGAAGCGGTAGTCGGCGAGCATCGTCCCCTCGACGAGCGCCGCAGCGACGGGCGGGCCGGCGTCGGACGGCAGCACCCAGCACAGCGACTCGGCGGACAGCTCGCGCGCGCGCTCGCGCGCCACGGCGGCGGCCACGCGGGCACGCTCCGCGGTGAAGTCGCCGGGCTTGCCGAGGCCGACCAGCAGCCAACGCGCGTCTGGCGCATGCGCGAGAGCGAGCGACTTGAACGCCGCGCGCGCCTCGCCGCTGGAAAGCAGACGGGTCACCTCCGGCGGTGTGTCCGATCCACTGGCTTGGCCCTCGAAGACACCCAGGACGATCGTGTCAGCGCCGCTGGCGCTACCGGGCTGCGTCGTCGCCGAGACGTCCATCCGGCCGAGCACGATAGCCGGATCGCTAGCATTGCCGTCCTCTCAGCACATTTCTTCCCCTAGACACTGGAGAGCCCCGTTCCAATGGCACAGACCGTGATTCTCGGCAGCGCGCGCACCCCGATCGGCAAGATGGGCGGCGGGCTCTCCACGCTCGATGCAACCGAGCTGGGCAGCGTCGCGATCGAGGCGGCGCTGGAGCGCGCGAACGTCGAGCCCGAGCAGATCGACCACGTCGTGATGGGCCAGGTGCTGCAGGCCGGCCAGGGCCAGATTCCCTCGCGCCAGGCGCAGATCAAAGCCGGCATTCCCAAGGAGGTCTCGTCGGAGACGATCAATAAGGTCTGCGCCTCGGGGCTGCGCGCGTCGGTGATCCTCGACCAGGCCATCCGCGCGGGCGACGTGCAGGTCGGCGTCGGCGGCGGCATGGAGTCGATGTCCAAGGCGCCCTACCTGCTGCCCCAAGCGCGCTTCGGCTATCGCATGGGCGACGCCAAGATGCTCGACGCGATGGTCCACGACGGTCTCACCAACCCGTTCTCGGGCAAGCAGATGTTCGTCGAGGCGACCGAGATCGGCGACGAGCTGGAGATGACGCGCGCCGACCTCGACCGCTGGGCGCTGCGCTCGCACGAGCGCGCGCTGGCGGCGATCGACGAGGGGCGCATGTCCGACGAGACCGTCTCGGTGACGATCAAGGGCCGTAAGGGCGACACGGTCGTCGAGGTGGACGAGGGCCCGCGCCGCGACACCTCGCTGGAGGCGCTGGCCAAGCTGCCGGGCCTGGTCGGCAAGGAGGGCTCGCACACGGCCGGCAACTCGCCTGGCGTCAACGACGGCGGCGGCGCGCTGGTGCTCTCCTCCGCGGAGTGGGCAGAGAGCAACGGCAAGGAGGCGCTGGCGGAGATCGTCGCGCACGCGCAAAGCGCCAACGACTTCGCCTACCTGGCGACAACGCCGGCGAGCGCCGCCAAGAAGGCGCTGGAGAAAGCCGGACTGCAGCCCGGCGACATCGACCTGTGGGAGATCAACGAGGCGTTCGCATCGGTCACGCTGAACTCGATTCGCATGCTCGGCATCGACGAGCAGCGCGTCAACGTCAACGGCGGAGCGGTCGCGCTCGGACATCCGATCGGCGCCTCGGGCGCGCGCATCCTCGGCAGCCTGCTGCACGAGCTGCGCAGGCGCGGCGGCGGCTACGGCTGCGCGGCGATCTGCTCGGGCGGCGGTCAGGGCGACGCGGTGATCCTGAAGGTCTGAGAGCGCTCGATGGCTACGGAGGTCGAGGTTGCTGCCGCGCAGACGACCGGCGACGGTCGCGCCGCGGCGTTCTTCGACCTGGACAAGACGCTGATGGCCGGCTCGTCGGGCATCTTCTTCGCCCGTGCGGCCTATGAGACGGGGATGATCACGCGCGGGCGACTGGCGCGCGACGCCTACGAGAACCTGCGCTTTCGCCTGCGCGGCTCGACCGACGACCGCGCCGACGACGTGCGCAAGCGCGTCGGCGAGATGATCGCGGGCGTGGCGGTGCGCGACCTGCAGCGGTTGTCGCCGCGTGTGCTCGCCGGTGTGCTTCCGCGGCTGTACCCGCAGATGCTGCAGCGCGCCTACGCCCACCAGGACGCCGGCGTGCCCGTGTACATCCTCACGGCGGCTTCGCAGGAGATGGCAGACCTGCTCGCGCACGTGCTGGCCTTCGACGGCGGCCTGGGCTCGCGCTCGGAGATCGTCGACGGGCGCTATACCGGCCGGCCGGCCGGCCCGTTCAACTACCGCGAGGGCAAGGTCGCCTCGATGCAGGAGCTCGCCGGGCGCGAGGCGATCGACCTCGATGCCTCCTTCGCCTACTCCGATTCGGAGTCTGACCTGCCGATGCTCCGGGCCGTCGGCAAGCCGGTCGTCGTCAACCCCGACGCAGAGCTGCGGCGGATCGCTGCGCAGGAAGGCTGGGAGGTGCTGCGGTTGGACCGGCTCGGGCAGCGCCTGAAGGTGATCGCGGCGTTCGGCGCGGTAGCGGCGCTCGGCGGCCTGGGCGGGCGGGCGCGAGGGCACGTGGCAGCGCGCTCGACGCGCCGCGCATAGGCTGCGGAGCAGATGTCCAGACAGGCTCAAGGCAAGATTCGCGTCGTCGTGGCCAAGCCCGGCCTCGACGGTCACGACCGCGGAGCGAAGATCATCGCGCGCGCACTGCGCGACGCCGGCATGGAGGTCATCTACACGGGCCTGCACCAGACGCCCGAACAGATCGTCGAGACGGTCATCCAAGAGGACGCAGACGCGGTCGGGCTGTCGATCCTGTCCGGTGCGCATATGACGCTCGTTCCGCGCGTCGTCGAGCTGCTGCACGCGCAGGACATCGACGACGTGGTCGTCACCGTCGGCGGGACGATCCCCGCCGAGGACATCCCGGAGCTGAAGGATCTGGGCGTGGCCGAGGTCTTCACGCCCGGCGCGCCGACGCAGGCAATCGTCGATTTCATTCGCCAGGCGACCGCCGAGCGCGACTGATTGACTCGTCAGTCAACCGGGTAAACAAGTAGAATCTCCCTCAACAGAACCCAAGGAGTTACCTGAGAATGAAGATATGCGTCCTGGTGAAGGAGGTCCCGGACGCCGCCGTCGAGAAGAAAATCAATACCTCGACGGGGCGCATGGACCGCAGTGGGGAGAAGAACCTCAATCCCTATGACACGCACGCCATCGAGGCGGCGATGCAGATCAAAGAGGGCGGCGCGGTGCCCGTCGAGGAGATCGTCGCGGTGACGATGGGCCCGGAGAGCGCCGTACGCGCGCTGCACAAGGCCGTCTCGCTGGGCGCCGACCGCTCGGTGCATCTGTCAGACGAGGTCGTCGCCGGCTCGGACGTCGCCGCGACCGGCTACGCGCTGGCCAAGACGCTGCAGCGGGAGAGCCCCGACCTGGTGCTCTTGGGACAGCAGTCAGACGACGGCGAGTGCTACACGATCGGCGCGGTCGTGGCAGAGCACCTGGGCATGCCGTCGCTGACGCAGGTGATCAAGATGGACGTCGAGCCCGACGCGCTGCGCTGCGAGCGCCAGGCCGAGTACGGCTACGACACGGTGCAGGTCAAGCTGCCGGCCGTGATCTCGGTCGGCGACGCGATCAACGAGCCGCGCTACCCGTCGCTGAAGGCGATCATGGGCGCCAAGAAGAAGCCGCTGGACAGCGTCACCGCCGGCGACGTGGAGATCGACGCGAGCAAGGTCGGCGGCGAGAACTCGGCCGCCCAATGGGTCGCCGCGAAGGCTCCGCCGGCGAAGGCGGCGGGCGAGATCATCGAGGACGAGGACACCGGCGAGACGGTCGAGAAGATCGTGGCCTGGCTCGACGAGAGGAAGCTGATCTAGATGGCAAACATCCTGGTTTACGCGCTGCACTACGACGGCGCGATCAACAAGAACTCCCTAGGCGCGGTCTCTGAGGGCGCCAAGCTGGCCGCCGAGCTGGGTGGCGAGGCTCACGCGATCCTGCTCGGCGAGAACGTGCCGCAGGACCTCGCGGCCTCGCTGGGCTCCTACGGCGCCAAGAAGGTGCTCGTGGCGGAGGGGCCCGAAGGCCTCGCGCAGCCGCTCGTCGACGCGATGGCGGCGGCGATCTCAGGCGGTGACTACTCCTACGCGTTGTTCGGCGGCGGGCTGCTCGGATTCGAGATCGGCGCCGGTCTGGCCGCGCGGCTCGGCGCGGGCGTGGCGATGGAGGTCACGGCCGTGCGCGCGGAGGGTGGCGAGCTCGTAGCGGAGCGCCCGATCCTCGGCGACTCGGCGATCTCCGAGATCAAATATCGCTCGGACGTCGGCATCATCATCGGCCGTCTGAACGCGTTCGAGCTGAAGGAGAGCGGCGACGGCGACGCGCCTGTGGAGAAGCTGGCCTTCGAGCTCAGCCCGCACGCCTCGCAGGCGACGATGCTCACGCGCGGAGAACAGCGCGGCGCCGATGTCGACATCGGCGCCGCGCTGTTCTCCGCGCGTGAGCATCGTCGCCTGCGAGGCGTG
>DATHJQ010000019.1:0-3093 GCA_035286505.1 Solirubrobacteraceae bacterium
CAGTGGGACAAGGACTCGTGTGCCGACGCGGGCTTCTTGAAGATAGATCTGCTGGGCTTGGGGATGCTCTCCGCGGTGGAGCGTTGCGTCGAGGAGATCGCGCGCGTGCACGGGGAGCGCATCGATCTCTCCCGCATCCCGTTCGACGATCCGCAGACCTTCAGGGCGATCCGCGCGGCCGACACGGTCGGCGTCTTTCAGATCGAGAGCCGCGCGCAGATGCAGTCGCTGCTGCGCACGCGACCGGAGAGCCTCGACGACCTGACGGTGCAGGTGGCGATCATCCGCCCGGGCCCGATCCAGGGCGGCGCGATCAATCCGTACATCGAGCGGCGCAGGCGCCTGCGTGAAGACCCCGACTATCAGATCCCCTACGAGCATCCGGCGCTTGAGCCGGTGCTGCGGGACACGCTCGGCACGATCATCTTCCAGGACCAGGTGATGGAAGTGGCCGAAGCTCTGGCCGGCTTCACACCGGGCGAGGCGGACGGGCTGCGCCGGGCGATGAGCCGCAAGCGCTCGCAGGAGATGCTGCAGAGACATCGTGAGCGCTTCGTGGAGGGCGCCGTGCGCCACGGCGGGGCCGAGCGCGCGACGGCGGAGCGCGTGTGGCGGATGGTCGAGGGCTTCGCCGGCTTCGGCTTCCCCAAGGCGCACAGCGCGGCCTTCGGTTTGCTCGCCTATCAGTCGACGTGGCTGCGCGTGCACTACGGAGCGGAGTTCCTGTGCGCGCTGCTCAACGAGCAGCCGATGGGCTTCTACGCCCCGGATAGCCTCGTGCACGAGGCCGAGCATCGCAAGATCGCGATTCTGCGCCTCGACGTGAACGCCTCGGAGGTGGAGTGCGCCGTGCAGGGCGACGGCGTGCGTCTCGGCCTGGGCTACATCAAGGACGTGACCAGCTCGGAGATGCACGAGCTGGTCGCCGAGCGCGAGCGAAACGGACCGTTCATCAGCCTCGGCGAACTGGCCGGACGCGTCGGCGCGCGGCGCAGGACGCTCGAGCAGCTCGCCTGGTCGGGCGCATGCGACGAGATCACGACCGGGCTCGCGCCGGCTGTTCTCGACCGGGCCGTAGCCGATCGATCGATCGGCGAGACGGGCAGGCGCTCGGCGCTGTGGCAGCTGGGGATCGCCGCGCCGGGCCGCGGCGCCGGCGAGGGGACGCAGCTCGCGCTGCCGCTGGAGCTGCCGCAGGCTCCACGCCTGCGCTCGCTGGGGCGCTGGCAGCGGCTGATCGCCGACTACGCCACAAGCGGGGTGACGGTCGGCGACCACGCGATGGCGATCCTGCGCGAGCGCTTGAACGTGCCGATGCTCGCGACCAGCGCGCAGCTCGCGCGCCTGCCGAGCGGCGGCGCGGTGGCGATGGCCGGGCTGGTGATCGCCCGCCAGCGCCCCGGCACGGCGAACGGGACGATGTTCCTGCTGTTCGAGGACGAGTGGGGGACCATCAACCTGGTCGTGCCCAAGGCGGTGTACGAGCGCCATCGCTATCTCGCGCGCGCCGAGCCGCTGCTGCTGGCGCGCGGACGCGTGGAGCGCTCGGAAGGCGTCGTGAACCTGATCGTGCGCGAGCTGGCCGCGCTGGAGCGCTTCGTCTCGGGCGGCGTCGAGGGCGCCGGGCGCGAGGCGCAGGGCGCGCGCGTGCACCGGCTGCCCGCGCCCGCGCCGCAGTCAGAGCAGGACGACGAGGCGGCGGAAGTCGGCTCGAGCATGCGCGCGGTGGCGCCGCCGATCCAGAGCTTTGCGATGGGGCGGCGGCGCTAGATCACCTGGCGGCTGACGCCGGCGCGCTGGCCGCCGCCGGCGAACGGCGTCGCGCGAGCACAGGTGAGACGCAGCAGGCCCGGACGACCGCGCCGCGCGACGGACGCGCGGCGCGGATCGATCTCGGGAGGGGGCGGGGATGCGTGCGTTCAGGCGTGCAGCAAGCGCCGCTGCGTGTCCTCGGCGTCGCTGACCGCCCAGGCGAGTCGCTCGATCAGCTGCTCGGCGGCGTGGTCGTCGCACAGATGCACCGAGTCGACGCGCTCGTCCAGCAGGACCGGTGGCTG
Source organism: Solirubrobacteraceae bacterium (assembly GCA_035286505.1). Taxonomy (GTDB): domain Bacteria; phylum Actinomycetota; class Thermoleophilia; order Solirubrobacterales; family Solirubrobacteraceae; genus Palsa-744. The sequence goes on from DATHJQ010000019.1 coordinate 2,058, forward strand.
GTCGCGTCGATCGGTCGGGTCGGTCGTGACGATGATTCTGGGCATAACTCCCTCCTCGGGGATTGGGGTCATGTCCTCCCGCCGACAGTGTTGCTCGTCGAGCCTGAAGCCAAGCTTAAATCTTGTGTCCGAGGGTGGATCGCAGGGCTGGCGTGGACGAATGGACAGCTACGCTGAGCGCATCGCGCGCCTCGGCCACACCGATCTGGACGTATTCGAGCTGTGCCTGGGCGGCAACGTGTTCGGCTGGACGCTGGACGAAGAGAGATCGTTCGCCGTGCTCGACGCCTACGCCGCAGCGGGCGGCAACTTCATCGACACAGCCGACTCGTACGGTCGTCGCGGACCGCGGGGAGCGGGCGAGTCCGAGCGGATCATCGGTCGCTGGATCGCCGCGCGCGGCAATCGCGAGAAGCTGGTGATCGCGACCAAGGTGGGCTCTTCGCCCGAGCTGCCCGGCCTGTCGCAGTCGACAGTCCGCAAGGGCGCCGAAGCCTCGCTGGCGCGTCTGGGCATCGAGCGCATCGACCTGCACTACGCCCACAAGGACGACCCGCAGACGCCGCTGGAGCAGACGCTCGCGGCGTTCGGCGCGCTGATCGAGGAGGGCCTGATCGCTCACGCGGCAGCCTCCAACTACAGCGCCACGCGCCTGGACGAGGCCCTGCGCATCGGCCAGCGCGACGGCATGGCCTCCTACGTCGCCCTGCAACCGCACTACAACCTCATGGAGCGCGAGCACTACGAGCGCGAGCTGGCGCCGCTGTGCGCGCGCCATGGCCTGGCGTGCATGCCCTACTTCGGCCTGGCGCAGGGCTTTCTCACGGGAAAGTACCGCCCCGACGGCGAGCAGGTCGACGGCGCGCGCGCTGCGGGCGTGCGCGAGAGCTACTTCAACGAGCGCGGCTTTGCCGTGCTCGATGCGCTGGACGCGACCGCCGCCGCGCACAACGCGGCGGTGGCGGCCGTGGCGCTGGCGTGGCTGCGCGAGCGGCCGACCGTGCTCGCGCCGATCGCCAGCGCGACGTCGCCGCAG
>DATHJQ010000020.1:0-2435 GCA_035286505.1 Solirubrobacteraceae bacterium
TCGCGTGTCCTACTCGCGCGAGGACCTCGAAGCGAAGATCCGCGTGGCGTTGGGCGGACGCGTCGCCGAGGAGATCGTGTTCGGCACGATCACCTCCGGCGCCGAGTCCGACATCCAGCAGCTCACGCAGATCGCTCGCCAGATGGTCGGTCGCTGGGGAATGAGTGACGCGATCGGCCCGGTCGCCGTGCTTCCCGCCGACGGGCAGGGGCCCTTCCTGCCGGGCGTCAGCGAGACCTCCGAGGAGACCCAGCGCCAGGTCGACGAGCAGGTGCGACTGCTGGTGGAGAGCTCACACGCTGAGGTCACCCGCCTGCTCACCGACCATCGCGACCAGCTGGAGAGCCTCGCGCAAACGCTGCTGAAGGCCGAGACGCTCGATGCGCTCGACGCCTACGCGGCGGCCGGCGTGCCGGCGCACGTCGAAGAGTCCAGCTCCGACGCCGAGCCCGTGCTCACGCCGCGCACGAGCGCGTAGCGTAGGCTGCCGGCGCGGGCTGACCGCGCGCCGGCGCGGGCTGACCGCGGAAGCGCGAGCGCTCGCTCGAACAGCGCTTCGCCGAGCCGCGCCGCGGGCGGCGTCAGAGGTGGAGCACCACGCCCTCGGTCGCGACGCTGACCGCGGGAACGTCGCGCGCCAGGCGGTCGGCGAGCGCATCCAGCGCGTCGTCGGTGCGGTTGAGCCGGTGGTGAAACAGGGCCACCGCCCGCGCGCCCGCGCGCTCGGCGAGCGCCACCGGGTAGTCGGCCACGGCGTGCCCGAAGTCGCCCTCGGCGTCGAGCTCCTGGGGGAGCAGTTGCGCGTCGTGCACGAGCAGGTCGACGTCGCGCGCCAGCTCCAGCGCCGTCGGGTGGTACTCGCCGAAACCGTCCTCGCCCGCACCGAGCGACGTCGGGTTGTGGTCGGGCATGTAGGCAATCGTGGAATGCCCGTCGCTCACGCGGTAGCCGAACGTGCGCCCGCCCTTGTGTGGGATCTCGCGGGCCAGCACCGAGAAGCCCTCGAGCTCGCGTTCGCCGGGCACGATCGACTGACACGACCAGCGCCCGCGCAGCTCCGTCGGACCGACCGGAAAGTAGGGAGGCTTCATCAAGCCACCGAGCACGACGGCCGCGTCCGCGCCGCCCTCCTGTTGGGGCAGGACCACGGTCACCCGGGCGTCCGTGCGGTCGCCCGCGGAGAAGAACGGCAAGCCCATCGTGTGGTCCCAGTGCAGGTGCGTGAGCAGGATCGTCCCGTCGAACGGAGCGCCGCCGAGCAGGCCCGTGGCCTGGCGCACGCCGGTGCCCGCATCGAGGATCAGCGTGGGTATGCCGGCGCCGTCGGCGATGAGCGCGAGGCACGACGTGTGACCGCCGTAGCGGACGTACTCCAGGCCGGCCGCGGGAAGCGACCCGCGCACGCCGCAGAAATGAACCTGCAACAGCTCAGCCCCGGCAGGTGCGCCACTCGCGGCATGCGTGCCAGCGTGGCCTGGTCGAGCGGCTGCCGCGGTGCATCGCGTTCATTATCTGTCAAGCGCGGCGTGTGTCAAGCGACGCGCGCCCGCGGCTGGCTCGCCGGTGCGCTCGCGGCGTCCCGCGCATCTGCGCGTTTCAGGCCGCCACGAGCTTGTTCACGTCATAGTCGAAGCCCGCCTTGCGCAGCTGCAACAGCAGCTTCGGCTGCCAGGTGCCGGCCATGTCCAGGCGGACGTAGGCGATGCCCTCCAGGTCGCATGGCGGCTGCACTCCCTCCTCGTAGAGGACGCACACGCTGCCCGGCGCAAGCGCCGCGACGAGAAAACCCATCTCGAACACGACCGCCTGGTGCGCGCGCAAAGAGAAGTACGGCTCGTCCTCGCAGTCCACGCGCGGCGCGCCGATGTCGTCTGCGGTCAGCAGCACGATCGCATAGCGCGAGCCCGGTGTGCGCTCGCCGAACTGATCGCTCAACGCGTCGCGCTTGCCGGAGCGCTCGTTGAGGATCGTGACTTCGTGCTTGCCCGCGTGCTCCAGCAGGCTGGCAACCGCCTGCAGCCAGCGCTCGTTGGGCCCGTGCGCGAGCAGCACCTGCTTGGTAGACGCCGGCCCCGGCGAAGCCGCGCGCTCGGCCGACAGCGAACCGTTGGCCTGGTGAGCGAGCTCGGGCGCCAAGGACGTCGGCGGCGCGAGCTCCGCGACGACCGGCAGCTCGCCATCGGACCGCGGCTCGTCGCGATCGCGCAGCAGCGGCTCGTGCGACGGCTCCGGCGCGTGCAGGCGGCCAGGCTCGCGGGGCTCGGCGACGCTTGACGGTTTGGGAGGCTCGGGGCGGTTTGCCGGCGGCTCGGGCTCGGGCTCCTGGGAGGACTGGACCGGCTTTGATTCGCCCGCCTGCGCGAGGAGCCCCTGCTTGCGCGAGCGCTCCTGATGACTCTCGAGGTCGTCGTCGGTCGCTCGCGGCGCCGGCTCCG
>DATHJQ010000021.1:0-5559 GCA_035286505.1 Solirubrobacteraceae bacterium
GCGCAGGCTCGCGTCGCCGGAGGCCGAGACCATGTCGTAGGTGCTGCCGCCTCCTTGGCGCATCAGCGTGACCATTTCGTCGGAGGAGCCTGCGTACTTGGCGTGGACCTTGCAGCCCGTCTTGGCTTCGTAGGGCTTGACCCACTTGGATTCGGCGTAGCCTTCCCACGCGACCAGGTTCAGCCGACCCTCGGTCCTGCCGATCTTGCTCTGCAGGCTCGCCGAGGACGAGCTGCTGGATGAGCTGCCGCAGGCCGACACCGCGACCACCATCGTCGCGAGCACCACCCCAAGAGCCCAGTCGATCTTTGCCAGTCTCATCTCTGTTCCGCCTCTTGGTTTGTATGAAGCGGCGCGGCGTCCTGCAACTTGTAGGCGATCCTCACGCGCTTGCCTCGCTGGGCCAGCGCGCTCGCCGCGGAAGTCTCGAGGTTCTGTCTGAGGACGACCATCGTCTCACCGCTCTCGAGCTCGACTTCGTAGCGCGTGACCGAGCCGAGATAGGCGAGCTCGCGCACGACGCCGACCATCGCGGTCGGGTCGCGATCGGCGTCGTCCAGCAGTCGCACCTTCTCCGGGCGCACCGTGTAGACGCGGCCGTCGCGGCGGACAAGGTTGGACGTGCCGACGAACGTCGCGACGAACTCGTTGGCCGGGTGCTCGTAGATCTCGCCAGGCGTGCCGACCTGCTCGATGCGCCCGTCGCAGAACACGGCGATGCGGTCGCTCATCGTCAGCGCCTCGTCCTGGTCATGTGTCACGTAGATGAACGTGATGCGCTCTGACAGCTCGCGCTGGATCGACTTCAGCTCCAGCTGCATCTCCTGGCGCAGCTTGAGGTCCAGCGCGCCGAGCGGCTCATCGAGCAGCAGCACGCGCGGGCGGTTGACAAGCGCGCGAGCCAGCGCGACGCGCTGGCGCTGCCCTCCCGACAGCTGGATCGGGCGGCGCTCGGCGATATCCGGCAGGCGCACCATCGCCAGCGCCTCGCCGGCGCGCTCGCGCCGCTCGCGCTTGCCGACGCCCTTCACGCGCAGGCCGTAGGCGACGTTCTCGCCGACGCTCATGTGCGGGAACAGCGCGTAGTCCTGGAAGACCGTGTTCAGCGGACGCTCATACGGCGGACTTCTGGTCACGTCCACGCCATGCAGCTGCACACGGCCGGAGTCGGCCAGCTCGAAGCCGGCGATCACGCGCAGCGTAGTCGTCTTGCCCGAGCCGGACGGGCCGAGCATCGTGAAGAACTCGCCCGGCTGCACGTCGAGCGTGAGGCGCTGCACAGCGACCACGTCGCCGAACGTCTTGCGCACGTCTGTCATGCGCACCGCCGGCTGGCCGCCCTGCGCTCCGGCCGGCGAGGGGTCAGAGCTCGGCACGTCGATCGTGGTGCCCCCACCGGTGACCATCCGAGCGCCAGTCTATTCGGGGCGCGGGTAGGGCAGCGGCGTGAGCGTCTGCACCAGGTGCTCGCGCAGCGCCTCGAAGCGCGGCGGCAACGACAGCCGCTCGCCGAGATGCTCGGCGTCCTCGTCGACGGCGAAGCCTGGGCCGATCGTGGCGATCTCGAACAGCACGCCGCTGGGCTCGCGGAAGTAGACCGAGCGGAAGTAGAAGCGATCGATGACCGGCGTCGGGTGTGCGCCCGACTCGGCCACGCGCTCGCGCCAGGCCTCCTGGTCCTGCGGCTCGGCGGCGAAGGCGACGTGGTGCACGGTGCCGGCGCCCTGGCTTGCGACCGCCTCGGGCGGCGCCGCGTCGTAGACGTAGTTGCCGCCGCGCCGCTCGCCGCGCACCTCCCAGCTCTTGCCGTCCTCGGTGCTGAAGCCGAGCGTGTCGAGCAGCAGCCCGGCGCTCAGCGCCGGGTCGGCGGTGAACGCGCGCACGCCGTCGAAGCCCTGCAGCGCGTGCTCGGTGGGAATGCCCGGAGCCGTCGCGCGCAGCGGCTCGTCGGCGACCGTGGAGACGACCAGCCCGTGCTCGAGCCCCTCCGGATCGGCGAACACGAGCCCGGCGTCGCCGGGCTCCGCCAGCGCGCCGTGATCGGTCAGGCGCTGCTGCCAGAACCGAAGCGACGCCTCGGAGGCGACACGCCAGACGATCCTGTGCACCATTCCGGCGCCGGGGCGCCCCCGCGCCGCGCCGGGGTACTCGAAGAACGTCAGGTCCATTCCCGGCGAGCCGTCATCGTCGCCGTAGAACAGGTGATAGACGGTCGGGTCGTCCTGGTTGACGGTCTGCTTGACCATGCGCAGGCCGAGCACGCCCGTGTAGAACTCGACGTTGCCGGGCGCGTCGGCCGTGATCGCGGTGACGTGGTGGATGCCCTCGAGCAACATCGGAGAACTGCCATTATCAATCATTCAGTGCAAGAGGGATCGCTCATCCCGCGCTTCGGGCGCGCGCGGCGCGACCCCGCGCTGGTGGTCCTCGAAGGCTTTCACGCGCTCAAGCACGCGCTGCGCTTCGGCGCGAGCGTCGTCGAGGTGGTGTGCAGCGATCTCGACGGGCTCGGCCGGCTGGCGGCACGGCTGGCCCCCGACCTGATCGAGCCGCTGGGCTCGCTGGCGCGCGAGGTCGCCCCCGGCGTCTTCGCCGAGCTCGCCCCGCTGACGCCGGCGACCGGTGTGATCGCGCTCGCCCGGCGCCCGGCGATCGACCCGGCCGCCGTGCTCGCCGCGGCGCGCGCCGAGCCGGTCGTGCTGCTGGAGGACCCGCGCGACCTCGGCAACATGGGCGCGTGCGTACGCGTGGCCGCCGCCGCCGATGTCGCCGGCGTGCTGAGCACCGGCAGCCACGACCCGTGGTCGCCTGATGCGCTGCGAGGCGCCGCCGGGCTGCACTTCGCCGTGCCGGTGGCGCGGGTGGCGCAAATCGATCAGCTCGGCGCCGGCCAGCGCCCGCTGCTGGCGCTCGATCCCGACGGCGAGCCGCTTGCCCCAGCACAGCTTCCGCCGCGTGCGCTGCTGGCGTTCGGCACCGAGCGTTACGGCCTCAGCGACGAGCTGCTGGCGCGCGCGGACGCGCGCATCAGCATCCCGATGCGCGCCGGCGTTTCGAGCCTCAACCTCGCCACGTCGGTGGCCGCGGTGCTGTTCGCGTGGCGGCTGTCGCCACGCGAGGCCGAGCGCGCGGCGCCCGGCGCGCCACCGGCGCGCGACTAGCTCGCCGAGCCGGCGAGCTCCCGCGCGGCGGCTGCCTGCACGCCGTCGAGCAGCGCCCAGTTGCCGCGCAGCGCCTCGCGCGCGCGGCTGGCCATCCGCTCGGCCAGCCCGCTCTGGTCGTCGGCCTCGGCCATCAGCTCTGCGATCAGCTCGCCGGCCTGGCGTGCGTGCTCGCGATCCAAGCGCTCGTGCAGCGTGAAGTACTCGACCGCCGGCCCTTCCGGCCTGTAGCCGTAGTGCTCGGACAGCCCGTCGAGCTTCGTCTGCGCGACGTCAGGCTGGCCGGCCTCGATCGCGTAGAGCACAGCGAGATGCTCCAGCAGCTCCTCACCGGCCGTCCACGCCGTGGCGCAGCCGTCCGTCTCGGCCAGCACGGGCTGGGCGGCGTCGGTCGGACGGGCGCCGGTCGCCCGCGCGAAGCGCTCCCAGAGCGCCACGTGAGCGGCCTCCTCGTCGGCGTGGCGACGCAGCGACGCAGCGTGCTCGGGACCGGCCTTCTGCGCGGCGAGCTCCGACGCGCGCGCGAGCGCGAGGACCGCGTGGCGATACTCGCCCGCGTACAGAGCGAGCTCGTCGGCGCTCAGCTCGCCGGCGCTCCAGCGCTGGTAGAAGGGATGCTTCAGAACGTCGATCGCGCTGCGGGTCTGGTCGAGCCTGGAAAGGACGTCCATGGCGGTGCCTCCTGATGGCTAGGCCGGGTGGGCGGCCGCCCACTCGACGATCTTGTGCGAGTCGTAAACGGCCGTGCCGTCGTCCAGCTCGAGCACGGGCACCCAGCGTTTGCCGGTCAGCTGCTGCGCGCGGCGGCGACCGGCTGTGGCGTTGAGCGCCGCGGGCAGCGGCGCCAGGCCGTAGGACTTGATCACATCGGGGTCGTGGCCGGCATCCTTCAGCGCGTTGTAGGCGTTCGCGCAGGGATGACCGCCGGGACGCGGCGTTGGGAAGGTGCCCCAGCAGACGTAGAGCTTCATGAGACCGTCAGCGTACCTTCCATGCCGGCCTGACGGTGGCCCGGGACGGTGCAGTAGAACTTGTAGGTGCCCGGCTTGAGGGTCAGCGTGACCGACTTGGAGCCGCCGGTGAAGACCGCCGTCTGGCCGGCAACCGTGCTGCCCTGCGCGACCGCGACGTCGTGTTCGATGGGCGAAGTGTTGGTCATGTCGATCGTCACCTTGCCGGCCTTCGCGCTGAGCTGCTTGGTGTCGTAGGCGAGCTGTCCGGCCGGGTTGGCAGCGAGCTTGAGCATGGTGGCGGCCGCGGGCGAGGATGCCGGCGCAGGCGTGCCGGTCGTGGCCTTGGGCGAAGGCTTGGCCGGCTTGGGCGACTTCGCTGGGCTCGACGCCGCCGGAGAGGGCGTCGCAGCGGTGGTGGATTCTTGCGCCGGCGGGCCAGTGGCCTGCGGCGCGGTCGCCGCCTGCGTGCCCGAAGCCTTCTCTGCGCCGGCCTTCTCGGCTCCTCCGGAGGTGATGACCGCGGTCGAGGCCGCGGCGAGCACGAGCACGGCGCTGATCGCCATGACGATCCGCTGCCCGCCGAGGCTGCCGGGGAAGTCCGGTTTGCGCAGGCCGAACAGGACGGAGACGATCAGCGCCCAGGCGACGAGCAGTCCGCCGGCGACGTAGTAGGCGGTTTTGCTCTTCTCCGCCGCAAGCACCGGCGCGAGGTGGGTGGCCAGCATGTGCACGGCCGCGAGCCTAGCCGATGGAACCCCGGATATGCTGCCCGGCGCGATGGTCGACGCGGTGCGCACAGCCGAGCAGAGGCTCGAGGATCTGCCGGACTTTCCCTTCGCGGCTCACTACCGCGAAGTCGACGGCCTGCGCCTGGCCCATGTCGACGAGGGCGACGGAGCGCCGGTGATCTTCGTGCACGGCGAGCCGACGTGGTCGTTTCTGTGGCGCAAGGTGATCCCGCCGGTGCGCGACGCCGGCTATCGCTGCATCGCGCCCGATCTCGCCGGCTTCGGGCGCTCGGACAAGCCGACGGACATCGGCTGGTACTCCTATGACCGCCACACCGACATGACGGCGTCCCTGCTGGAGGATCTCGACGTGCGCGGCACGACGATCGTCGTGCACGACTGGGGTGGGCCGATCGGCCTGCGTTTGGCCGTCGAGCACCCCGAGCGCATCGAGCGCATCGTCATCCTCGACACAGGACTGTTCACCGGGCACCAGCGGATGACCGATGCCTGGACGGCGTTTCGCGACTTCGTGCAGCGCACCGAGGACCTGCCCGTCGGCTTCCTCGTCCGTGGCGCGTGCAAGAACGACCCGGGCGACGATGTGATCGCGGCCTACGACGCGCCCTTCCCCGAGAAGGGCGCCAAGGCCGGCGCCCGCGCCTTCCCGCTCATGATCCCGACGACGCCGGAGGCGCCCGGCGCCGAGGCGGGGCA
>DATHJQ010000022.1:0-7977 GCA_035286505.1 Solirubrobacteraceae bacterium
CACGCGCGCCGGCGTGCCACCGAAATCCGCAACGAGCGGACGTTTGCGCGCGGGCGAAAACACTTGAAAAAAGGCCGTGTGACCGTCCACCATCCTCGATACGCCTGCACCTCAACTTGAGGTCCAGATGAATTAGAGGACTTTGTCTTGATCGGGGGCTTGGGGTGTGTAGACTCGCCGCCCATGACGACGGCGACCAGTACGACGTCCTCTAACGCATCCATGGCTCCTGAGCGATCGCTGAACCAGAGAATGGACGCGCTCGCAAGGGCAAACCAGATACGGATCAAGCGCGCACAGCTCAAGCGCGATCTCAAGGCGGGGCGCCTGTCGATCCACGCGCTGCTGCTGAACCCGCCGGAGTACGTCGAGACGGCGAAGGTCTTTGACATGCTGCTCGCCGTGCCCAAGTACGGGCGCGTGAAGGTCAACAAGATCCTCGCGCACTGCCGCATCGCGCCGAGCAAGACGATCGGCGGGCTCTCCGAGCGTCAGCGCTCCGAGCTCATCTCGCTGCTGCACCGCTAGGCCGCTTCCTCCGGCTGGTCAATAGGGTTGCCCGCCGTGGCACGCGTGTTCGTCATCACGGGGCCTTCGGGGGTCGGCAAGGGAACGCTGATCCGCGGGCTGATGGAGCGCCTCGACGGCCTGGAGCTGTCGGTCTCGGCCACCACGCGAGCGCCGCGTCCGGGGGAGAGCGATGGCGCCGACTACCACTTCCTGACACGCACGGAGTTCGACCGCCGGATCGCCGCGGGCGATTTCGTCGAGCACGCCGACTACGCCGGGCGCAGCTACGGCACGTTGCGCTGCGAGCTCGAGCGGCGCGTCGCGGCGGGCGTTCCCGTCGTGCTGGAGATCGAGGTGCAGGGCGCCCGCCAGGTGCGCGCGGCGATGCCCGAGGCCGTCCAGGTGTTCATCGCGCCGCCGTCGCTGGAGGCACTGCGCACGCGCCTGATCGGACGCGGCACCGACGACTCCGAGGAGGTCGAGCGCCGCCTGCGCGTCGCCGAGCAGGAGCTCGCCGCCCAGCCGGAGTTCGGCCACGTCGTCGTCAACGACCGCCTCGATGAGGCGCTGCACCAGCTCACCGCGATCGTCGCCTCCGAGCTCGACTGAGCCCACTACACTGGGGTCTCCCGAGGAAAGGCAACAGCAACGTGATCTCCCCCCGAATCGACCGTCTGCTCGAGAACGTCGACTCCAACTACGCGAGCGTCGTCGTGTCGGCCAAGCGCGCTCGCCAGATCAACAGCTATTACCACAACCTCGGCGAGGGAACGTTCGACGAGTTCGCACCCCCGATGATCGAAACCGGCTCGAAAAACTACCTGACGATCGCCCTCGAGGAGGTCGCAGGCGGCAAGATCAAGTACCACTACCGCTGACCGTTTCCGGGCGCAAGGCGCGCCCCAGCGCTTGCTAGCGCTCCCGAGTAGCTCTACAACCTAGTCATGGCGCGCATCTTGCTGGGCGTTAGCGGCGGGATCGCCGCTTACAAGGCGCTGGAGTTCGTGCGCCTGGCGACTGCGGCCGGGCATGCCGTGCGCGTCGTGCAGACGCCGACCAGCCGGCGCTTCGTGGGGGAGGCTTCGTTTGCTGCGCTCAGCGGCGCGCCGGCGCTCATCAGCGAGTTCGAGCGCGACCCCGCACGCGGCGCCTTTCCCGGCGATCGACAGCCGGCGCACGATCCGCTCAGCCATCTGGAGCTGGTGCGCAACGCCGAGCTGTACCTGATCGCGCCCGCGACGGCGAACACAATCGCCAAGCTCGCAAACGGATTCGCCGAGGACCTGCTGAGCAGCTGCGCGCTGGCAGCGACCTGTCCTGTACTGGTGGCGCCGGCGATGAACAACCACATGTACGAGCACGCGGCGACGCGCGCGAACGTGCAGGCGCTGCGCGATCGCGGCGTGACGATCGTGGAGCCCGAGAGCGGGCGCCTGGCGTCAAAGGACGAGCGAGGCATCGGCCGCCTCGCGGAGCCGCAGCGACTGCTGGCAGCGTGCGAGGCCGCTCTCGCGACGCACGCCGGGCCGCGCGTCGCCGATGCCGCCCAGGCCGAGCTCTCGGCGCCCATGTCCAACGGAGCCGGCGCAACCGGCCCGCATGCCGGCGGCCGGCGCGACTGGTCGGGCCTGCGGGTGCTCGTGAGCGCCGGAGGCACGCGTGAGCCGATCGACAGCGTGCGCTATCTCGGCAACAGCTCCTCGGGCCGGATGGGCCTCGCGCTGGCCGAGGCGGCGCTCGCGCGCGGCGCCGACGTGACGCTCGTCGCGGCCAACGTCTCGCTGCTCAGCAGCGATGCGATCGCGCGGCGCGACGTGGGCACCGCGGCCGAGCTGCGCGACGCCTGTCAAGAGGCGTTTCCCGACTGCGACGTGCTCTTCATGGCGGCCGCCGTGGCGGACTTTCGCCCCGTCGCGCCAAGCGAGGGCAAGATCAAGAAGTCGGGCCGCGCGAGCCTCGCGCTGGAGCTCGAGCCGACAGACGACGTGCTCGCAGCGCTGGCCGCGCGGCGACGCGCCGACCAGACGCTCGTCGGCTTCGCTGCAGAGCACGGTGCGAACACGCTCGATCTCGCTCGGCGCAAGCTGGTCGACAAGGGCGTGGACGCGATCGTCGCAAACGACATCTCGCGCTCGGACATCGGCTTCGACGTCGACGTCAACGAGGTCACGATTCTCACGGCGCACAGCTCTGGAAAAGAGGCCGTCAACGTCGGGCGCGCGGCCAAGTCACAGGTCGCCGAGGCGATCCTCGACGCCGTCGCGAATCTGCGTCGCTAGCTCGGTGCGGGCACGGCGCGTTTGGCCGCCTCGGCACGGGGCAGCAACAGCTCGATGTTCGACGACTTCACGCAGGAGCGGATAGACGTCGGCGATGCGGTCCTGCGCGTGCGCCATGGCGGTCGCGGAACGCCGGTCATGCTGCTGCACGGGCATCCGCGCACGCACACCACCTGGCACCGCGTCGCACCCCTGCTCGCGGCCGAGCACACGGTCATCTGCCCGGACCTGCGTGGCTACGGGGAGTCCTCCAAGCCGCCGACGACTGCAGATCACGAGCCCTACTCCAAGCGCGCGATGGCCGCTGACTGCGTCGCGCTCGCGAGGGCGCTCGGGCATGAGCGCTTCTCCGTCGTCGGACACGACCGCGGGGCGTATGTCGCCTTTCGCGCCGCGCTCGACCACCCGCAAGCGATCGCCGCGCTCGTCGTGCTCGACGCGATACCCATAGCCGACGCGCTCGCGCGCACCGACGCCACATTCGCGCAGGCGTGGTGGCACTGGTTCTTCCTCGGCCAGACCGACAAGCCCGCAGAGCGGTTGATCTCGACCGATCCGGACGAGTGGTATCGGCCGGATCGCGAGCGCATGGGGGAAGGCAACTACGCGGACTGCCACCGCGCGATCCACGATCCGCGCACCGTTCACGCGATGTGCGAGGACTATCGCGCTGGCCTTGGCATCGACCGCGCACACGACGAGGCCGACAGGCGTGAGGGACGCCGGATCGCCTGCCGGACGCTGGTCGGCTGGTCCGCCGAAGACGACATGGAAGCCCTCTATGGCGACCCCCTGCAGCCCTGGCGCGCGTGGGGCGACGATCTACGCGGCAAGCGCATCGACAGCGGTCATCACATGGCAGAGGAGGCGCCCGAGCAGCTGGCGCGCGAGCTGCTCGCATTCCTCGCCGAGGCGCTCCTCGAGCGAGGTTAAAATGGGAGCGCGCATGGAGAACACGTACGACCTCTATCAACGCGGCTGTGAGCTGCTCGAGCGCGGCGACTACCAGGCGGCGATCGTGCCGTTGAGCAAAGCTCGCGACCTGGAGCCCGACAAGGCGTCGATCCGCGAGGCGCTCGGCCGCGCGCTGTTTCATGCCCAGCGCTACGAGGGCGCCGCGGAGGAGTTCCGCGCGATCGCCGCGAACACGCCGACCAACGACTACGCGCAGTTCTGCCTCGGTCGCTCGATGCAGCTGCTGGGCCGCCACCGCGAGGCTTGCCAGCCGCTCGCGCTGGCCTGCTCCCTGCGTCCCGAGCGTGACGACTACCGCGTCTATCGCGACCGTGCGCGTCGCGATGCGCACGGTTCCTGAGCGCTTCGCAAGCGGGGGCTTTGCAGGCAAAGAGGCCCGCGCGGGCGGCCCCGATGCTATGCTCGGGCGAGAGCTTTCGTGCCGGCGCGCAGGCGTCGGTTGTCGTTTAGAAAGTGGGCGCAGGCCCGCTTTTTTTGCGTAAAGGAGCAAGTCGATGACACCCATGCAGGCAGACATAGAGAGGCGTCTGGCGCTCAGCGAGCCGGAGGTCGAGGTGCTGCTCGCCGAGGTTCTCGGCGGCCGCGCTCTGCGCGTGTTCATCGACCATCCCGACGGCGTCACGCTCGCGCTCTGCGAGCGGGTGACGCTGGCGCTCACCGACCTGCGCGAGCGCTACTCGCTGGAGGTCTCCTCGCCGGGCGTTGAGCGTCCGCTGACCAAGCCCGCACACTTCCGTCGCTTCGTCGGCCGGCGCGCTCGCGTGCGCACACGCCACCCGAGGCCGACCCAGCCGTCCGGGCTGTGTGTTCCCGCCGAGGGCGAGCGTCGCCCGGGCGAGGCGCGCGCCGTCAAGAGCTTCACCGGCGAGCTCGTCGGAGCCTCAGACGAGGAGATCACGCTGGCCGCCGACGGGGGCGTCATCGCGATTCCCTACTCGGAGATCCGCCGATCCAACCTGGTCGAGGAGTAGCCGCATGTCACGCGAAATCCTCGAGGCCATGCACGCGCTCGCGCGCGAGAAGGGAATCGAGCCGGAGAAGCTGATGGTCGCGCTAGAGGACGCGCTTCTGTCCGCCTACAAGAAGCAGCCCGGCTCGGCCAAGTACGCACGCGTGGAAATGGACCGCGAGACGGCCGACTTTCGCGTGATCGAACTGATCATCCCCGAGCGCCTGGAGGCGCACCTGATCGTCGAGACGATCGACGAGGAAACGACCGTCGACCCAGAGACCGGCGAGATGCGCGAACCGGAGGAACCGGAAATCGACCCTGCCAAGTTCGCCGAATACCGCGACCAGATCGACGAACGCGACGTCACGCCCGACGACTTCGGGCGGATCGCCGCGCAAACCGCCAAGCAGGTGATCCTGCAACGCATTCGCGAGGCCGAGCGCGACATGATGTACGAGGAGTACCGCGACCGCGTCGGCGAGCTGATCACCGGCATCGTGCAGCAGTCAGACTCGCGCTACACGCTCGTGCAGCTGCGCGAACGCGTCGAGGCGCTGCTGCCGAAGTCCGAGCAGGTCGAGGGCGAGCGCTACGACCACTCCCAGCGCATCAAGGCCGTCATCAAGGAGGTCTCGCCCTCCACCAAGGGTCCGGCGATCATCGTCTCCCGGCGCGACCCCGAGCTGATCAAGAAGCTGTTCGAGCTGGAGGTTCCCGAGATCGCCGACGGCCTGGTGGAGATCGCCAACGTGGCGCGCGAGCCGGGCTACCGCTCGAAGATCGCCGTCATCTCGCACACCGACGGCGTCGACCCGGTCGGCGCCTGCGTCGGCCCGCGCGGCTCGCGCGTGCGCATGGTCGTCTCCGAGCTGCGCGGCGAGAAGATCGACATCATCCCCTTCAACGACGAGCCCGCGCGCTTCGTCGCCAAGGCGCTCTCGCCGGCTCGCGTGCGCGAGGTGCTCGTCGACGACGATGCCAAGCAGGCGACGGTGATCGTGCCCGACGACCAGCTCTCGCTGGCGATCGGCCGCGAGGGCCAGAACGCCCGCCTGGCAGCGCGCCTGACGGGCTGGCGCGTGGACATCCGCTCGGAGACCGAGTTCGCCGCCGAGGAGGCCGAGCACGGCTATGAGGAGGAGGAGGTGCAGGGCCGCTGCGCGGCGATCCTCTCAAACGGCCGGCGCTGTCCCAACGCCTCGCTGCCCAACTCACGCTACTGCGGCATCGAGAGCCACCAGGCGCTGGCGAACGTCGAGGGCGACAACGTCGCCGAGCCCGGCGGCGGGCAAGACGGATCGACCGCGACCGTCGAGCCCACGGTCGATCCTCCGCTCGACGTGTCGGTCGATCCCCCTGCCCAGGCGGCCGCCGAGGAGCAGGCGACATAAACGCGCGATCCGCCGGCCACACAGCCCGACCCAGCCATCCGGGCCGTGTGCCCGCTGACTCGGCGCGTGTGCCGCGGCGCCGCTGCGTCGGCTGCGGGCGCGTCGCGCCGAAGTCAGAGCTGTTGCGCATCGTCGCCGCCGAGCCGGCAGCGGGCGACGCGCAGGTCCACGCGATCGCCGACCCAAGCGCGCGGATGCCGGGGCGCGGCGCATATCTCTGTCGCGACACAGGCGCCGCACGGCCAGCGGAGAGGTGCCTGGCGCTTGCCACCCGCCGCGGCGGAATCCCCCGCGCCCTGCGCCGCGCGATCCCCGGTGGACTCGTGCTGGACAGCTCCGAACTCGTAGAATCGGTGCACGCATGAGCAAGAAGCGCGTCCACGAAATCGCCAAGGAGCAGGGCCTCTCCAGCAAGGAGCTGTTGGCCAAGCTGCACGCCGCCGGTGTCGAGGCCAAGGCCGCCGCGTCGTCGGTCGAGGAGGCCGTCGCCCTGAAGGCGCTCGGCGGCGCAAACGGCTCCGCGAGCCCCAACGGCACAACCGCAACCGCAACCGCAACCGCCCCGCCGGCCGCCAAGCCCGCGGCAAGCTCGAAGGCCGCGCCGCCGGCGACGCCTGCGTCCCCGCAGGCCGCGGCGGCCAAGCCCGCGCCGACGCCTGCCGCCAAACCCGCGAGCGTCCCGGAGCCCACCGCTCAGGGCTCCGCCGCGTCGCCGGCCGCCGCCGCAGCGACAGCGCCCCCGAGCGCGCCAGGCGCTCCCTCGCCGAGCGCGGCCGAGCGCGTGCGCCCGACGCGCGACTCGCGCACCGGTGAGCGCACGCCGGGCGACATCGGCCCCGGTGGCCGGCGACGCGTGGTGATCGACTCGCAGGCCTCGCGCCGCCAGCAGGGCGGCCCTGCCAACCAGCCCCAGCGCCGCCCGCGGCGCGGTCGCCGCCGCCGCGGAACCTACGACGACACCGTCGCGCCGATCGACAACACGGCGATGGAGGCCACGGACGAGATCCGCGTCAACTCCGGCTCGACGGTCAAGGGCGTGGCGGAGTACCTGGGCGTGCCGGTGCCCGAGGTGATCAAGAAGCTGATGACGCTCGGCGAGATGGCGACGCTCACGCAGACGTTGTCCGACGAGGCCATACAGGTGCTCGCCGACGAGTTCGACAAGAAGATCGAGATCGTGCACGCCGCCGACGACGTCGAGGTCGAGCCGACCTTCGAGGACGCCGAGGAGGACATGGTCGAACGCCCGCCCGTGGTGACGATCATGGGCCACGTCGACCACGGCAAGACCTCGCTGCTGGACGCCATCCGCACGACCGAGGTCGCCGCGGGCGAGGCCGGCGGCATCACCCAGCACATCGGCGCCTACCAGGTGCACCACGGCGACAAAGAGATCACCTTCCTGGACACGCCCGGCCACGAGGCCTTCACGGCGATGCGCGCGCGCGGCGCGCGCGTGACCGACCTGGCGGTCATCGTCGTCGCCGCCGACGACGGCGTCAAGCCGCAGACCGAGGAGGCGATCGACCACGCGCGCGCCGCCGAGGTGCCGATCGTGGTGGCGGTCAACAAGATCGACAAGGAGGGCGCGCAGCCGGAGCGCGTGCGCACGGAGATGACCCAGCATGGCCTGCAGCCGGCCGAGTGGGGCGGCGAAACGGAGTTCGTCGACGTCAGCGCCAAGACCCACCAGG
The DNA here is from genome assembly GCA_035286505.1 of Solirubrobacteraceae bacterium. Classification (GTDB taxonomy): domain Bacteria; phylum Actinomycetota; class Thermoleophilia; order Solirubrobacterales; family Solirubrobacteraceae; genus Palsa-744. The sequence continues at coordinate 7,802 of DATHJQ010000022.1, forward strand.
GCCTGGACGGCCTGCTCGACACGATCCAGGTCGTGACCGACCTGGAGGAGCTGAAGGCCAACAGCAACGCCGATGCCTCGGGCACGGTGATCGAGTCGAAGCTCGACCCCGGGCGCGGGCCCGTCGTCAGCGTGCTGATCCAGCGTGGCACGCTGCGCGTGTCAGACGCGCTCGTC
>DATHJQ010000023.1:0-3188 GCA_035286505.1 Solirubrobacteraceae bacterium
AGCGAGCTGGCGCGCGCGATCGACAGGCAGGACTCGCACTGGCCGCACGGCTCGATGGTCGGCCCCTGCTCGCAGTTCAGGCACGCGGCGAGGATCTTGGCCATGGACGTCTTGCCGGTGCCGCGCGAGCCGACGAACAGGTAGGCGTGGTGCACCTTGTCGCGCTGTACGGCGTTGCGCAACGTGCGCACGACGGGCTCCTGGCCGACGACCTCGGCGAACGTACGCGGGCGGTGCCTGCGGTACAGCGACCGCTGCGGCTGTTGTGGCTGCTGTTGCTCAGACACCTCCAGGCTGAGTCTACCCACGCCCGCGACCCCAGCCGAGCGGCCGCGCGAGCGGGTAGCGTGCGCGCTCGTGCCCGCCTCGATCAAGCCTCGCGTCGAGCGTCTGGCGGCGCTGCCGGCGGTGCTCGCCGGGGCGCTGCTGCTCCGTCTGATCGCGGGCGTGGGCTTCGCCAACTACGACACGCTCTACGCGCTGACGTGGGGCGGCCAGCTGGCGCGCGGTGAAACGCCGGCGTACGACCTGCCGATCGCGCCGACGCCGCATCCGCTGGTCGAGATGCTCGGCGTGCTGCTGTATCCGCTCGGGCCGCGCGCGGTCGAACAGCTCACCGTATGGCTCGGCTTGCTGGCGCTGGCGGCGTGCGGCTGGGTGGTCTACCGCCTCGCCGGCCTGTGGTTCGGGCGCGCGGCCGGCGCGCTGGCGGCGGTGATCCTGCTGACACGCGTGCCGATGCTCTCCTACGGCGTTCGCGCCTATGTGGACGTGCCCTATCTGCTGCTGGTGCTGGGCGCCGTGCTCGTGGAGGCGCGCCGCCGCGCCGCCGGGCGCCGGGCGGCGGGCGCGCCGGTGCTCGCGCTGTTGGCGCTGGCGGGGCTGCTGCGGCCCGAGGCCTGGGCGTTCTCGGGCCTCTACTGGCTGTATGTGCTGCTCGGCGAGCGTCGGACGGGCGAGCGCTCGCGCGGTGCGTTGGCCGGGCTGGCGCTGCTGGCGGCGGCGGCGCCGCTGGTGTGGGTGCTGAGCGACCTGGCAATCACGGGCGATGCGCTGTGGTCGCTGACGAACACGCGCCACACGGCGCATGCGCTCGACCGCATCACGGGCATTGCCAACGTGCCCGAGTACGTGCCGCGACGGGTCGGCGAGATCCTGCGCCCGCCGGTGCTTGCCGGCGCGGCGCTGGGCGCGGTGCTGTCGTTGCTGTGGCTGCGCCGGCGGGCGATCGCCGCGGCGACGGCCGGCGCGCTCGCGGTGCTGGCGTTCGCGGCGGTCGCCGTGGTGGGGCTGCCGATCAACACGCGCTACGGCTTTCTGACGGCGGCGATCCTGTGCGTGTTCTGCGGCGCGGGCGTGTTCGGCTGGACGCGCTTGGACGCGAGCGACGCGCGCCGGCGCTGGTGGATGGCGGGCGGCGCGCTGGTGCTCGTGGCGCTCGTCGCCTTCGTGCCGTCGCAGTTCAAAAGCGCGCACCGCGAACTGGACAAACTGGCGCGCCAGCAGGAGATCCAGGACGACCTGCTGGCGCTGGTGGACAGTCACGCGATCAGCCTGCGCTGCGGTCCCGTGGAGGTGCCCAACCACGCGCCGGTGCCGCTGCTGGCGCTGTATCTGAAGTCGAGCCCGGCGAACGTCGTCAGCGGGCAGGTCGCCACGGTCGCCGACGGCGTGTACGTGGACCCGGCGAGCATGGAGGTCGAACGCGACTACGTGCTGGACCCGCACGACCCGCACCGACCGGTCAACGTGCCGCCCGGCTTCGTCGAGGCGCACGCCAACGCCTCATGGCTGATCTTCCAGCACTGCGCGTAGTGCCGCCACAATGCACGCACGTCAATAAATAAATAAATAAAGGAGGAAACGAGTGCGCTCGTGTTCTGCGTGCGCCATCGTATCTACCCGGTATATACGATGGCTATTCGCACCGCGCAAAGCGAAACAAGCGCGCGCAGCGGACCGTGCACCCCACGTCGAGACGCCGCCTGCCGGTTCGCCTGATCGCCGCCCACGACTCCAGTCCGGGAACGCCCGCTGCGCCTGCCGGGGATCGCTTAAGGCTGCTTCCTTCCGGACCTGACCTGGTTCACAAGCCGACACCGCGCGGGACCCGGACCATCGACGCCCCGGACGACGGAGCGACCGGAGCGAATCCCTCGGAGGGGAGTTCAGCCCCGCTAGAGCGGATTGCGGATTCAGGGCACCGCTACCTCCCCGCCTAGCACGGTCCACGGCCGATCCTAGCGCCGATCGCCGCGCGGGCGGCGCTGGACCGCGACGAACGGCCGTCGAGAGACAGCGGGCGCGCACGCGCGCCAACTCCGTTAGGCTGCGCGACCGTGAACTACTTCAGCGACCTCCCCACACGTCTCACGCGCGCACGCTCGCGTGCCACCGTCGGCCTGGCGGCGCTCGCCGCGGCGGGCCTGATAGCGGGCTGCGGCAGCAGCGGATCGAGCAGCACGATCGGCGTCGGCAACGAGAACAAGTCCGACGAAGCGCTGGTCAAAGCCGGCGAAACGGCTGCGACGAAGACGCCCACGAGCGGCCCGCTGGCGAGCGAACCGAAGGTCACGCCGCCGAGCGGCCCGGCGCCGGCGAAGCTGGAAAAGAAAGAACTGGTCGTGGGCACGGGCAAGGAAGCCAAAGCGGGCGACACGGTGACGGTGAACTACGTCGGCGTTCTCTACAAAGGCGGCAAGGAGTTCGACGCGTCGTGGAAACGCAAAGAACCGTTCCAGTTCAAGCTCGGCCAGGGGCAGGTCATCAAGGGCTGGGACCAGGGCGTTGCAGGCATGAAGGTCGGCGGCAGGCGAGAGCTGATCATTCCGGCGGAACTGGCATACGGGAAAACCGGCTCACCGCCGACGATTCCGCCGAATGCGCCACTGGTGTTCGTGGTCGATCTGCTCGGCACGTAGGCTCGGGTCGCCGATCCGCGGCATGGCGCGGCGCACGCGATCGCCCGGCCGCACGCGCGCTCGCGCGCCGGCGATCGTTTGCGGCGTCGCGCTCGCGGTCGCCTTCGCGCTCGCCGGCTGCGGCTCCACGAGCAGGCAGTCGACGCCCGCGGCGCTGAAGCTGCAGCGCGAAGACCTCGCGGCGGCGAGCCGCGCGCTGAAACAAGCCGCGGGGCCGGCCGCGCGCGAGGTGGCGGCGACGAGGGCTGCCTGGCCGCTGATCGCCAA
>DATHJQ010000024.1:0-6121 GCA_035286505.1 Solirubrobacteraceae bacterium
CGGCGCGCTGACGGCCGACGGCGACGTGCGCGTGGGCGAGCAGACCTACCCCGCCGAGACCGTCATCCTCGCCACCGGCTCCACCCCGCGCACGATTCCCGGCGTCGAGTTCGGCAAACGGATAATCGGCACCGAGCAGGCCTGGGCGCTGGCCGAGCTGCCCGCCCGCCTGGCCGTGGTCGGCGCCGGCGCATCGGGCGCCGAGATCGCCTCGGGCTATGCGCGGCTGGGCTCTGAGGTGCGCCTGATGGAGGCGCTGGATCGCGTCCTGCCGACCGAGGACTCAGACGTCTCGCGGCTGGTCGAGCGCGGCTTCAAGCGCCAGGGCGTCGGCGTGCACACCGGCGACCCGATCGCCGACGTCCAGTCGGGCGAGTCCAGCGTCACGTTCACGCATGGCGAGGACTCCGGGCTGGAGGTCGACTACCTGGTCATCGCCGCGGGGCGCGGCGCCGATGTCGACGGGCTCGGCCTGGCCGAGGCCGGCGTCGAGCTGGACGAGAGCGGCCTGGTCAAGGTCGACGGCGCGCTGCGCACCAGCCGCTCCGGCGTGTACGCGATCGGCGACCTCGTCGCCGGCCCCGCGCTCGCGCACAAGGCCTCCGACGAGGGCATCATCGCCGCCGAGGACTCCGCCGGCCGCCAGACGCACCCGATCTCATACATCGACATCCCGCGCGCGACCTTCTGCACGCCCAACGTCGGCTCCTTCGGGCTGACCGAGCAGCAGGCGCGCGACCAGGGCCACGACGTGGTCGTCGGCAAGGTTCCCTACGGCGCCGTCGGCGGCGGCATCGTCTACGGCGACCGCACCGGCATGGTCAAGCTGGTCGGCGAGTCCTCCTACGGCGAGCTGCTCGGCGGCCACATCGTCGGCACGCGCGCCACCGAGCTGATCCAGGAGCTCGTCAACGTCCGCCTGCTCGAGGGCGGCTTCGCGGAGGTCGGGCGCATCATCCACGGCCACCCGACGCTCTCGGAGGCCGTCATGGAGGCCGGCCGCGCCGCCGACGGCTGGCTCATCCACGGCTGACCCCATAGGGCGGGCTGGATGCCCGACCGTGCCGACTGCCGGAACACCCGTAACGGTCACATGACAACGACGATATGGAGGTCGTCGCTCGACGTCGCGGGACGGGATGTCCCGCGGAGGTAATCGGTCGAGTGAAGGGTGTTTCGGCCCCAGAGCCGGATGCGGTTACAAGCGGCGCCCAGAGCTACGCTCTGCGCATGAATGCCACCTTCTACTTCGACCTCGCAAGCCCGCTCGCCTACCTCGCCGCCGAGCGCGTCCTGCACACGCTGCCCGAACCCGCCGAGTGGCAGCCCGTGCTCGCCGCCGAGCTGCGGGCACCGACGACGCAGTCGTTGGTCGCGGAGCGCTTCGAGGCCTTCCGCTGCGAGCAGGAGAGCGAAATCTTCCGTGCAGAGATCGCCCGGCGCGCACGGGAGCTCGGCCTGCAGCCGCTGCGCTGGCCCGAGCCGTTCCCCTTCGACAGCACGCTGGCGATGCGCGCCGCCACGTACGCCAAGTCGATCGGCCGCGCCGTTCCCTTCGCCCAAGCGGCCTTCCGCCAGGCCTTCGCCGGCGGCCGCGACCTGCAGCAGATCGACAACGTGCTGATCGCCGCCGCGGCCTGCGAGATGCACCCCGCCGCCGTGACGCGCGGCGCAGAGCTGCGCTCGGTCGGCGAGCAGCTCGCCGCTTCCACGCGGCGCGCGACCCTATCCAAGATAAAAGATGTCCCCGCCATCGTCATCGACGAAAGCGTGTTCGAAGGCGAGCGCGCGATCGAGCAGGCGGCCGAGCGAATGCTCGCCGCGGCAGCCCGATGAAGGCCAAGGCCGCGTATCGCCTGATCGTCACGCGCGGCGGGCGCACGCCGGCGCTGCTCGCCGACGCCGAGCGCGTCGACCACATCGAGCTGGTCGACATCGACGACGGCGAAGTCGTGCTGTTCTGGGATCTGCCGCCACACGCCGCCTCCCAGCGCGCGCGCGTGCTGCGCGAGGAGCTGGCCCAGCTGGACGCCCCGGAGTTCCTCGCACGCTGGAGTACCGTGGATTGATGGCAGAGGAGCCCGAGCCCGCCGTCTCGCGGGAGTGGCTGCAGACGATGACGCTCATCCGCCGCTTCGAGGAGCGCGCCGGGGAGATGTACGCGCGGGCCAAAGTCGGCGGCTTTCTGCACCTGTCCATCGGCGAGGAGGCCACCATCGTCGGCAGCGCGCGCGCGCTGCGCGACAGCGACTACCTGATCTCCACCTATCGCTCGCACGGTCACGCACTCGTGCGCGGCACGCCGCCCGAGAACGTCATGGCCGAGCTGTTCGGACGCGTCGACGGCTGCTCCGGCGGACGCGGCGGCTCCATGCACATGTTCGACATCTCGCGGCGCTTCATGGGCGGCTACGGCATCGTCGGCGGCAACCTGCCGATCGCCGCCGGCCTCGCGCTCGCCTGCGACTACCAGGGCACAGATGACGTCACGCTGTGCGTGTTCGGCGACGGCGCCTCCAACCAGGGCACGTTCGGCGAGACGCTCAACCTGGCCGCGCTGTGGAAGCTGCCCGTCGTCTTCATGGTCACCAACAACCAGTTCGGCATGGGCACCGCGCTCAGCCGCCACTCCGCCGTCACCGACCTGCAGCGCAAGGGCGAGAGCCTCGGCGTGCCCGGCATGCGCTGCGACGGCATGGACGTGCTCGACACCTACCGCGTCGTCTGCGAGGCGATCGCGCGCGTGCGCGAGCAGCGCTGCCCGCTGCTCGTCGAGGCCGTCACCTATCGCTTTCGCGGGCACTCCATGGCCGATCCAGAGCAGTACCGCTCCAAGGAGGAGGTCGCGCAGTGGCGCCAGCGCGATCCCATCCCCGCCTTCGGCGACCGGCTCGTCGCCGAGGGCGTCGTCGACGCGGACGCGCGCGGACAGATCGACGCCGAGGCCATCGCGCGCGTCGACGCCGCCGTGCAGTTCGCCGAGGCCTCACCCTTCCCGCCCGCGGAGTCGCTGTACGACGACGTCTACCTGCTCGACCCCGGCTCGACCGGCTCCTACTCCGTGCGCACGACCGACCCGCAGGCCAACGCCAGGGGCGAGTCGCCGCGCTCGCTGCACGATGGCGACAACAGCGAGATCCCCCAGCAGATGTCCGAAGCGCTCGCCCACGGCGAGGACTCCGGCTGATGGCGCAGCTGCGCTACCGCGAGGCGCTCAACGCCGCGCTGCGCGAGGAGCTGCGCCGCGACGAGCGCGTCATGCTGATGGGCGAGGACATCGGCGTGTTCGGCGGCGCCTTCAAGGTCACCGAAGGGCTGCTCGAGGAGTTCGGCGAGAAGCGCGTGCGCGACACGCCAATCTCGGAGAACACCATCGTCGGCGTCGGCGTCGGCGCCGCCATGGCCGGCCTGCGTCCCGTCGTCGAGCTGATGACCATCAACTTCGCGCTGCTGGCCTTCGACCAGATCGTCAACCACGCCGCGCACATCCACTACATGTTCGCCGGACAGGCGCGCGTGCCGCTCGTCGTGCGCATGCCCCAGGGCGCCGGCCATCAGCTCGGGCCGACGCACTCGCACTGCTTCGAGGCGCTGTTCCTGCACGTGCCCGGGCTGCTCGTCGCCGCGCCCGCCACCGCCGCCGACGCCAAGGGCCTGCTCAAGACCGCCATCCGCGACGAGAACCCCGTCATCTTCATCGAGCACGAGTCGCTCTACGGCGTGCGCGGCGACGTGCCCGACGACGAAGAGCGGCTCGTCCACTTCGGCCGCGCGCGCGTGGCCCGAGAGGGCTCCGACGTGACCGTCATCGGCGTCTCGCGCATGGCGCTCACCGCCGAGCGCGCCGCCGCCACGCTCGCCGACGAGCACGGCGTCAGCGCCGAAGTCATCGACCCGCGCACGCTGCGCCCCCTCGACCTCGACACCATCCTCGCCTCCGTGCGCAAGACCAACCGCTGCGTCATCGTCGAGGAGGGCTGGCCGCACGGCGGCGTCGCCGCCAACCTCGCCGCGCTCATCTCCGAGCAGGCCTTCGACGACCTCGACGCCCCCGTCCGGCGCGTCTCCGGCGCCGACGTCCCCATGCCCTACTCCAAGCCGCTCGAGGACATCGCCTACCCGCACGAGCCGCAGATCGTCAGCGCCGTGCTCGACACGCTCGGCGTCGACCCCGGCGCCGTAGCGGGCGCAGGCGCAGGCGCCGAGGCGGGCGCGGGCAGGGCCGCAACCTCCGGCGGGGACGAGGGAGCCGGCTGATGGCCGAGCTCGTCATGCCGCGGCTGTCGGACACGATGGAGGAGGGCACCATCCTGCGCTGGCTCAAGCACGACGGCGATCAGGTCCAACGCGGCGAAGAGCTGGTCGAGATCGAGACCGACAAGGCCAACATGATCTACGAGTCAGACCTCGACGGCACCCTGCAGACCGTCGCCGCCGAGGGCGACACGCTGGCCGTCGGAGCGCTCATCGCGCACATCGGCGGCGACGGCGGCGGCGATGGAGCGTCGCGCGCAGACGCGGGCAGGCCGACGACCGAGGCGCACGACGGCGCGGCCCCGGCGGCGCAGGGCGCAGCGGCGCCGTCGGAGGAGGCGTTCGTGGAAGCGATCGCCGAGGTGGCCGGAGGCGGCGCCGCGACCGACGTGCCGCCGCCAGGCGGCCGCGTCAAGGCCTCGCCGCTCGCGCGGCGCATCGCGCGCGATCGCGGCGTCGACCTGCACGCGCTCAGCGGCAGCGGCCCCGGCGGGCGCATCGTCAAGGCCGACGTCGAGCGCGCCGCAGCCGGCGCGGGACCGGCTCCCCCGCCCGCTCGGGCGCCCGACGCCGCTTCGAGCGCCACGCCCGCGCCGGCGCGCGAGGACGTCACGACGGCCAAGGGCGAGACGACGAGCGTCGCGCTCACGCGCATGCAACAGACGATCGCTCGCCGCATGGCCGAGTCCAAGGCGACGATTCCCGACTTCACGCTGCTGAGCGACGTGGACATGCAGGAGTGCGTGCGCCTGCGCTCAGAGCTCAAGCGCATCTCCAAAGACGAGGCGCCGACCTACAACGACATGGTCGTCAAGGCCTGCGCGCTGGCGCTGCGCGAGCACCCGCGCGCCAACGCCAGCTATCGTGACGGCGCGCTGCAGCTGCACTCGCGCATCAACGTGGGCGTCGCCGTCGCCGCGCAGGACGCGCTCGTCGTGCCGACCGTGTTCGACGCCGACGCCAAGGCGCTCGGCGAGATCGCCCGCGAGACGCGCTCTCTGGCCGCGCGCGTGCGCGACGCCACGATCACGCCGCCGGAGCTCGGCGGGGGCACCTTCACCGTGTCCAACCTCGGCATGTACGGCATCAAGAGCTTCACCGCCATCATCAACCCGCCGCAGGCCGCCATCCTGTCCGTCGGCGCCGTCGAGCAGCGGGCCGTCGTGCGCGACGACGAGCTCGTCGCGCGCCACACGATGACGCTGACGCTCGTCTGCGACCACCGCGTGCTCTACGGCGCCGACGCCGCCGGCCTGCTCGCGCGCGTTCGTGAGCTGCTGCAGTCGCCGGCGGCGCTCACGCTGTGAGGCCACGAGCAGACCCCGTGCCCAGCGGCGGCGGGCTGCCTGCGGGCTACGAGCTGCGCGCGCTGCGCCACGGCGACGCGCACGAGCTGCACGCCCTGATCGAGCGCAACCGTGCGCGGTTGGCACGCTGGATTCACTGGGCGCACGACCAGACGCTGCAGGACACGCTCGCCTTCATAGGCCGGGCGCGCGCCAAGGAGCAGGAGGGCAGCGGGCTCAGCCGCGGCATCGTCGCGGTGGGATGTCTCGCCGGCGTCGTCGGCATCACCGTCGACCGGACCAACCGTTCGGCCGCGCTCGGCTACTGGCTCGACGAGGCGAGCGAGGGCAAGGGCGTGATGACGGCGGCCGTCGCCGCGCTGGCCGACGACGGCTTCGAGCGCTATCGCCTCATGCGCGTCGAAGTCCGCGCCGACGTCGACAACCGCGCCAGCCGCGCGGTCGCCGAGCGGCTCGGCTTCCAGCTCGAGGGCGTCATGCGCCAGAGCTACCACGTGGTCGGCGAGCGCTACAGCGACGACGCCGTCTACTCGCTGCTCGCGTCAGATCCAGCCCGGCGC
>DATHJQ010000025.1:0-3068 GCA_035286505.1 Solirubrobacteraceae bacterium
CGAGAACGGGCAGGGGTCAGCGAACGGAAAGCCGCAGAACGGTCCGCAGCGCACGAGCCGTGAGGACTCGCCGCGGAGAGCGCGCAGCCAGCCGCGCGCAAGCGCCGGCAGCGGCGAGCCCGCCGCATAGCGGCCCGCGGCCTAGCCTGTCTGCAGGTGCACCTCGCCTGCGTCCAGCGTGGCACGTCCGCCGCCCGCCAGCGACACGACCAGGCGCCCGGCGCCGTCGATTCCCTGTGCGCGCCCGTGACCGGATTTCCAGGACACCTCACGCCCGCCAAGCGCGTCGCGCTCACGCCAGGCCCGAAGCGTCGCGTCGTCGCCCTGCGTGAGCCTGCACGACAGCGCGCGCAGCAGCCGCTGCAGCGCCGGCTCGATGTCGGCGGGCGTCTGGCCGAGCGTCGCCGCGCTGTCGTGCAGCTCCGCCGGCAGGTCGGCGATGCGCACGGCGACGTTGACGCCGATGCCGAGCACCGCCCAACCCTCCTGTGGGCGACCCTCGGCGAGGATGCCCGCGACCTTCGCCAGCCCGCCGCCGCGCGCGAACACGATGTCGTTCGGCCACTTGATCTGCGCCTGCTCGCCGACGAGGTCGCAAACGGCCAGCGCGGCGATCAGCGGCAGCAGAGGTGGCACGCGGCCCGAGGGGCTGGGTCGCAGCACGAGCGACATCAGCAGCGCGCTGCCCGCCGGCGCCGACCAGCGACGACCCTGACGCCCGCGCCCGGCCGTCTGCTCGGCGGCGGTGACGATCGTGCCGTGCGGCGCGCCGCCGAGCGCCAGCTCGCGCGCTCGGTCGCTTGTCGAGTCGGTGCGCCGCAGGTGCAGGCGTGGACGGCCGAGGCTCGACTCTATAGCCACGCGCGCTCCCGCCGGCCCGTCGACTCTCACCGTGCGGCGGCGTCGGCCAGCAGCGCCTGCAGCAGGCCGCCGATGTCGTGCTGGGCGGCCTGCACATGGACCGTCAGGCCGTGCTCGCGCAGCGCCTGGCTGGTGACCGGGCCGATCGAGACGATCCGCGTCTGCGCGCAGAGCACCGCGCCGCCGGTCCCGGCGGCCGCCGCGCCGAGGAAGTTGTGCACGGTCGAGGCCGACGTGAAGGTGATGTAGTCGGCTTCGCGCGCCATCGCCAGCGCCTCGGCGGACAGCGGCTCGACGACGGTCTCATACAGGTCGAGCACATCCACCTCGGCTCCCCGTGCACGCAGCGCCTCGGGCAGCGCCTCGCGAGCGCCGCGCGCGCGCGCGACCAGCGCGCGCGTCACCGCAACGCCAGACAACGCTTCGACCAGTCCCTCGGCGACGAAGCGCTCGGGCACGACGTCCGCGACGATGCCGTGCCCGGCCAGCGCGTCGGTCGTGCCCGGCCCGATCGACGCCACCCGTGCGCCCGCCAGCGAGCGCGCGTCGCGACCTCCCGCATGCAGGCGCGCGAACAGCTCGTTCGCCGCGTTGGCGCTGGTCACGCAGATCAGGTCGTACGGCGCGGGATCGAGCGCCGGGCCCGCCAGAGTCTGAGTGCGCACGACCGGCGCCTGCACGACGCGCGCGCCCAGCTCGCGCAGGCTGCGCGCCAGGCCGCTGGCCCGCGCTCGCGCTCGCGTGACGGCGACCGTGCGCCCGGCGAGCGGCTTGCGCGTCACCCAGGCCAGCTGCTCGGTGAGGTCGGCGACGGCGCCGACGACGGTGATCGACGGCGAGCCGACGCCCTCGCGCTGGACGTGCTCGGCGATCGTCTGCAGCGTCGCGGCGACCGTCCGCTGGGTCGGCAGCGTCCCCGCTTCGACTACGGCGGCGGGTTCGGACGGGTCGCGCCCGGCCTGGATCAGCGAGGTGGAGATCTGCGCGAGCCGGCCCACCCCCATGTAGAAGACGAGCGTGCCTGGAAACGCCGCCAGCGCCTTCCAGTCGAGCTCGCTGTCATCGCCTGTGCGCCCGGTGACGAACGCCACGGCGGTCGCCAGGCCACGGTGCGTCACCGGGATGCCCGCGTAGGCGAGCGCAGCGACGCCGGCCGTCACGCCGGAGACGACCTCGAAGGGGATGCCGGCGGCGCGCAGCGTCAGCGCCTCCTCGCCGCCGCGCCCGAACACGAACGGGTCGCCGCCCTTCAGGCGCACGACCGACTTGCCTTCGCGCGCACGCGAGAGCATCAGCGCTTCGGTCTGCTCCTGCGGCACCGACTCGCCGTCGCCCTGCTTGCCCGCGAACAGCAGCTCGGCGTCCGCGCGCGCGCCCTCGAGCGCCGAGTCGGGTATCAGCCGGTCATAGAGGATCACGTCGGCGCGTGCGATCAGCTCCAGCGCGCGCGCCGTCAGCAGGCCGGGGTCGCCGGGCCCTGCGCCGACGAGGTACACGCGCCCGCTCACGCGCCGACCGGCCAGTGCTCGACATCGAGCTCGGGCATCGGGAAGTGCTTCGGGTTGCCTGTCGCCAGGCGCGCGTCGATGCCCACGGCCGCCGCCGCGATCAGGCAATCAGCCTGCGCCAACGTGACTCCTCTGCGTGAGTAGTCCCTACGCCAGCGGCCCGCCCGCTCGCCCTCGACGCGACCGAGAGAAGCGACCTGCAGACCGTTGAGAAAGCGGGCGATGAGCGCCTGCTCGTCGGCGTGCGCCCCGCGCATGACCTCCTCGACGTTGAGCGCGCAGATCCATGGCGCCTGCTCTGCACCGCGCAGGTCGCGCAGACGCTCGGCCGCAGAGCGGCCTCGCAGGGCGTCGATCAGGACGGTCGTATCGAGCAGCAGCGCCAATGACTAACCGACACGCGTCGGGTCGCCCGAACGCTGCGCGGTCACCCACTCAGCGGGACCGTGGTCCCAGTCGTGCTCGCGTCCGGCGAGCGCACCCAAGCTCGCTTCGATGTCGTCCCAGCGACGTTCGTCCTCGAGCGCACGGCGTACCGTCTGGCCGATGAAAGCACTGCGGCGTCGCCGGCCAACGCGACGATCGAGCTGTGCCACGAGCTCATCCTCGAGGCTTATGTGCAAACGCATGGCCACAAGGTAACACACGAGCCCCTGCGCGTCGCGGCCGTCTCAGTCGCCATCTGCGCCGACGCGCCCA
>DATHJQ010000026.1:0-3647 GCA_035286505.1 Solirubrobacteraceae bacterium
CGACGGCAAAGCGCTTCCACATGCCCCACGACAGGGAAGGGGGACGCTGCTCATCCATGGAGTGTCGGCAGGGAACGGCTCATAGGGCTGGGAGCGAGCGGGCGCCGGCCCCCCGGCGCGGCGCGCGCGTGCGTGCGCCTAGGGTAGCGGCCCGCTCGGCGTGTCTGCTCCGGGACGCGAGGTACGCTCGGGTGCGTGCTGAGCGCCAGAAACCGCGAGCTGCTGGGCCTGGTGCCCTCCGCGCTGCTCGTGATCGCGGGGTTCACGGCGATCTTCATCCAGGACGGCGACAGCGCGCCGGGCGCCTCGACCAACTTGACGCTTCACAACGCCTCCAGCGTGTCGCTGACCTACGGCGCGCTGTTTCTCGGGCTGTGCCTGGCGACCCATCTGGTCATCCGTTTCGCGCTGCCCTACGCCGACCCCTACCTCTTCCCGCTCGGCGCCGTGCTGGCCAGCGTGGGCATCGTGATGGTCTATCGCATCGATCCCGTGCTCGCGCGCCAGCAGGCCCAGTGGATGGTCGTCGGGCTGGTGCTGTTCGCCGCCACGATCCTCGCGCTGCGCGGCCGCGGCGTGGGCGTGCTGGAGCGCTACCGCTACACGATCGCCGCGGTGGGCATCGGCATGACCGTGCTGCCGCGCCTGCCGGGCATCGGCGCGCAGGTCAACGGCGCCTACCTGGACATCCGCGTCGGCAGCGTCTCCTTTCAGCCCTCCGAGCTGGCCAAGATCGCGATCGTCATCTTCCTGGCCAGCTACCTGCGCGACAACCGCCAGCTGCTCGTGACCGCCGCGCGGCGCGTGCTCGGCCTGACGATCCCGCCGATGAAGCAGTTCGGCCCGATGCTGATCGTCTGGGGCGCCGCCATGGGCACGCTGCTGCTGACGCGCGAGCTCGGCACCTCGCTGATGTTCTACGGCGCCTTCCTGGCATTGCTGTACGTCGCAACCGGCCGCTTCTCCTTCCCTCTCATCGGCCTGCTGCTGTTCGCCGTCGGCGCCTGGTTCGTCGCCGGCCACGTCAGCCACGTGCACTCGCGCGTGCTCGCCTGGGAACACCCCTTCGATGCCGCGCTCTACAACAAGCCCTTCGGCGGCAGCTACCAGCTCGCGCAGTCGCTGTTCGCGCAAGCCGACGGCGGCCTGCTCGGCACGGGCTTCGACCAGTCGCTGCTGCGCCTGCCCCACCAGGCCGGGCCGATCCTGCCGGTGCCCGAAAGCGACACGATCTACGCCGTCATCACCAACGAGCTCGGCCTGGCGGGCGCGGCGGCGCTGCTGCTCGTCTATCTGCTGTTCGTCGCCCGCGGGCTGAAGATCGCCGCGCTGGCGCGCGATTCCTTCTCCAAGCTGCTCGCCACGGGGCTCGCGTTCGTCGTCGCCATGCAGGTGTTCGTGATCGTCGGCGGCGTCACGCGCGTGATCCCGCTGACCGGCGTCACGCTGCCCTTCGTCGCCTACGGCGGCTCGTCGGTCGTGATGAACTTCGTGCTGCTCGCGCTGCTGCTCGTCGTCTCCGACCGCGCGCGCCGCCCCTACGAGCGACGCCGCCGCTCCTGAGCTGCACGCCCGCTGCCGTGCGCAGGGGAACCCGCGCCAGCCGTCGAAGAAAGTGCGTCGAGATGGGGACGTCGACGATCGCCTGCGCCAAGCCACGCCTGCTGATGGGTTTTCCCGCGCGCGCGGCCCACAACCGCTACCGCGGCATCGCCGGCGTGGACTCGCGCGCCCAGCGCATCTGCTCGCCCGCCGGCCTGCACCGGCGACCGTGGCTTGCGCGCCTGCGACGTGCGCTCGCGCAGGATCTCTTCGTGCTGCACTACCAGCCGATCGTCTCGCTGGACGACGGCCGCATCGCCCACCACGAGGCGTTGCTGCGCCTGGCCGACGAGCCCTCCGGCGCCGTGATCGGTCCCGCCAGCTTCCTGCCGGCCGCCGAGCGCTACGGGCTGATCCGCGAGATCGACAGGATGGTGCTCGACAAGGTCGTCGCGCTGCTCGCCTCCCAGCCCGACGGCCATTGCGGCGCCATCGCCATGAACCTCTCCGCCGTGTCGCTCACCGACGGCGACATGCTCGCCCACATCCAGCGCGGGCTGGACCGTCACGCCGTCGAGCCGGCGCGGCTGATCCTGGAGGTGACCGAGACCGCCTCGATCTCCGACATGGACCGCGCACGGGCCTTCTGCGCCGGCGCCCAGCGGCTGGGCTGCGCCGTCGCGCTCGACGACTTCGGCGCCGGCTTCGGATCCTTCCACTACCTCAAGCACCTGCCCTTCAGCTACCTGAAGATCGACGGCGCCTTTATCCGCGGGCTGCCCGGCTCCGCGCACGACCAGCTGGTCGTCAGGGCGCTCGTCGGCCTCGTGCGCGAGATGGGGCAGCGGACCATCGCCGAGTTCGTCGGCGACCGCCAGACGCTGCAGCTGCTGCGGGAGTTCGGTGTGGACTACGCGCAGGGTTTTGAGGTGGGGCGGCCGCGGGCGGGTCTGGGCGCTGTAGCCGTCGCCCGGGCTGGGTGAGCCTGGCGCCGTTGCGCGCAGCGGACATGGCGTCGCCGTTTAACCGCCGTCCGGGCTTTTGGCCGAGCCGGGCGCCGTTGCGCGCAGCGGGCATGGCGTCGCCTTGTAACCGCCGTCCGGGCTTCTGGCTGAGCCGGGCGCCGTTGCGCGCAGCGGACATGGCGTCGCCTTGTAACCGCCGTCCAGGCTCTTGGCCGAGCCGGCCTACGCTCCGGGATAGAACTTGTGAACGCTCCGGCCGCCACGGCAGTTACATGGCCGGCCGTCCGGGCCGGCTGATGCGGTCGCTTAGCGCGGCTGGGGGAACTGCTGGCGCATCATGGCGTCCCAGGCGCGGTCGGGCATCAGGCGGCGCATGGCGATGGTGAGCTTGGCGGAGGGCGTGATCGTGATGCGAGCCGGCGGGTTGCGGCGCTTGATCGCACGCTCGATCGTCTTGGCCACGCGGTCCGGGCCGCCGCCGAGCAGCTTCATCGGGCCGTCGTAGGCGCCTTTGGTGACGGCGCCGACGGTCGTGTTGAACTTGGCGTAGGGGTCGTCGCCGGCGATCGTCGTGTCGGCCATGCTCGCCGTCGCAGCCTCGCCGAAGTCGGTCGTGATCAGGCCGGGCTCGAGCAGGACCACGTCGATGCCGAAGCCGCGCAGCTCGAAGCGCATCGCGTCTGAGATCGCCTCGACGGCGTGCTTGGTCGCGTGGTAGTGCCCACCGCCGGGAAACGACAGCCGGCCGCCCATCGAGCCGATGTTGACGATCTTGCCCCAGCGCTGGGCGCGCATCTTCGGCAGCACGAGCTGCGTCAGGCGCACGAGCCCGAAGACGTTGGTCTCGAACTGGCGGCGCACGGCATCCAGCGGGACCGTCTCGATCGCGCCGCTCTGGCTGTAGCCGGCGTTGTTGATGAGCACGCCGACGGCGCCCTGCGCTTGCTCGACCGAGTCGACGGCCGCCCGCATCGACTGCTCGTCGGTGACGTCCAGCGCCAGCGTCTGACAGCCCGCGTCGCGCAGATCGGCGATCGTCTCCGGGCGTCGCGCCGACGCGTAGACATTCCAGCCGGCGCGGCCCAGGCGCAGCGCGGTCGCCCGACCGATACCCGATGAGCAGCCCGTGACGAGCACGGC
>DATHJQ010000027.1:0-9018 GCA_035286505.1 Solirubrobacteraceae bacterium
CGCTGGCGCGCCAAGCGCGGGCGAGCTCGTGCAGATCGTCGGCAGCCGCTCGCTGCTGGTCGACGTGCACCTGCTCGGCGGGCGCGACTAGCCGTCGGGCGGCTCGTGAGCAGCGTGCAGCAGCGCGTGGAGGTGCGGCCCACCGGTCCGTTTCGCCTGCCCGGCGGGGGCATGGACGGGACGCTTCGTCGCCGCGGCGGCGTGCTCGAGCGCCTGCTGCATCACGGCGAGGACCCGGTGCTCGTGCGCGTGGCGCAGACGGCGCCCGATCGCGTGATGCTCGGCGCGCGGGCTCGAACCCGTGAGGCGACGGCGCACGGAATCGCACGCATGCGCTTCGCGCTCGGCGTGGACGAGGACCTGCGCGCCTTTCACCGGCGCTTCGCGCGCGACCCGCTGATCGGCCGCTCGGTCCGCCGCCGACCGTGGCTGCGCGTCAGGCGCCGCCCCGAGCCGTTCGAGGCGCTCGCCTGGGCCGTTTGCGAGCAGCTCATCGAGTACGAGCGCGCGGCGGCGATCGAGCGCCGCCTGCTCAGCCGGCTGGGGCGCCGGTGGGTCGGCTGGGACGGCGCCGCCAGCCCGCTGCGCGACCTGCCGACGCCGAGCGAACTCGCCGGGACCGCGCCGGCGTTGCTGCAGTCCTTCGACCTGGCGGGCACGCGAGCGCTGACGCTCGTGCGCGCGGCGCGCGAGGTCGCGCTCGGACGCGTCGACCTGCACAGCGCCGAGCACGAGCAGGCCTGGCGCAGGCTGCGCGCGATCCCGGGCATCGGCAGCTGGACCGTGGAGATGCTCGCGCTGCACGGCCAGGGCCGCCACGATCAGCTGCCCGCGGGAGACGTCGGGCTGCTCAAGCTCGTCGGGCGCCTGCTCAGCGGCGGCGACCCGCACGCCCGCGCGCAGGAGCACGAGGTGCGCGAGTTCTTCGCGCCCTATGGCGAGTGGGCCGGGCTCGCGGCCATCCACACCTTCGCGCTCTGAGCCAGGGACGGCCGCTGCGGCCGAGTCAGCGCAGGATGCCCGTGTGCCCGACCGAGTAGCGGCCCGGCTGCGGCCACACGCACAGCCCATGAGGCCCTTCGCCGACCTTGATGCGGTGCAGCAGGCGCCCGGTGGCTGTGGAGATGGCGTACACCTCGCCGTTGTAGCGGCCCGACAGCCACAGCACCCTGCCGTTCGCCGAGAGCCCGCCCATGTCGGGCGACCCGCCGCCGGGCAGCCACCACTTGGCGATCGGCCGCCCGGTGGCGAACGAGAGCACGCTGATGGAGCCCTCCATGCGGTTTGACACGTAGAGCACCTTCGCATCGCGGCTCGGATACAGGCCGTGCGCGCCGGCGCCGGTCAGCTGCAAGCGCTTGACGCGCAGCGTGCGCGCGTCGACCAGCCACACGCCGTTCAGTCCCATGTCGGCGACGTAGAAGGTGCGCCCGTCGGGTGACAGCTTGACGTCCTGCGGCATCGCGCCGCGGGCCAGCGAGATCGTCTTGACGATCCGCTCGCTCTTCAGGTCGATGACGATCATGCGCCCGGCGAACTCGCAGGAGACGAGCGCATAGCGCCCGCCGGCCGTGTAGTCCATGTGGTCCACGCCGGCGCATTGCGGCGTCGCCAGCGCGCGGTGCAGCGCCATCGTGTGCGCGTCGCGGAAGTCCAGCTGGCGATCGGCCTCCGCGACTACGATCGCCCAGCGGCCGTTGGGCGTGAAGTACAGGTTGTATGGGTCCAGCGTCGGGATCGGCTTGCCCGGGCGAGCGGTGCGTGGATCGATCGGCGTGAGGCTGTTCGACAGATCGTTCGTGACATACAGCGTGCGCAGGTCCCACGACGGGGTCACGTGCTGTGGCAGCGCGCCGACGGCGAAGCGCTCGATCACCTTGAACGTCCGCTGGGAGATCACGTCCACGGTGTTGGACTTGCTGTTGGGCACATAGACGAGCGCGGGGTCGTGGCGCACGACCGGGCTGAGCAGCCCCGCGCGGTCGGCGGCGTACACGTTGTTGCGATCCAGCGGCGGCGGGATGCGCCCGGGCACGGGGACTTCGACCGAGGCGCGACCACGCCTGGAGGACGCCGACGCCGTGTGCATCGGGCCTGCGGCCCCGCTCGAGGAGTCGCCACCGCTACGGCCACCGCCACCGCAATCGCTCACAGCCAGCGCCGCCGCGAAGCCGATCGCCGCCAACAGCACCGCCACCGCTCGGCGTCTCGCGTATACGCTCATCGTGCGACGGGCACCAGCGTCAAAGCGCGGTCGTAGACCCTCCCGGCCGGGTTGCGCCCGCCCACTGCGAGGATGTGGCCCGCAAGCGCTGCCGCGCCCATGTCAGACAGCGCTTCGGGCAGGCGCCCCGCGGCGTGTATGGCGCCGTCGTGCGGATCGACCGCGAGGATCGCCGAGCGCTGCCCGGAGAGGCTCTCGCTGCGCCCGCCGAGCAGGTAGAACGAGCCGTTGGACGAGGCGCCGGCGGCGTGAGTGACGGGGTAGGGCAGCTCGCCGATCCGACGCGTCTTGCGCGTGGCCGGGTCGAAGGAGAGGATCGCGCGCTGCGCTGTGACGCCGGACGTGCCGCCCGCGATCAGCACATGACCGTCCACGGCCGCCACGGCCGCGTAGCGAAGCGGTCGGGGAAGCGCGCCCACGATGCGTGCGCCCGTTTCCGGCGTGAACGCGACGATCGTCTTCAACGGTTCGCTGACCGTGTAGCCGCCGACGACGTACGCCGTGCGCCCGACCGTCGCCGCCGCGACGTCGGAGGCCCCCACGGGAAGCCGACCGACCTGACGCACGCCGGATGCTGCGACGCGAAGGATCGTTGCGCTCGTGCCGCCGGGCTCGCCTCCGCCGAACAGGTAGGTCTGCCCGTCGACCCGCGCCGCGGCGGCGTCGTGCAGCGCCAGCGGCAGCTGCGCGACCTCGCGCGCGCCGGAGCCGGAGATCAGGACGACGCTCGCGACCGAGGAGTCGCCGGCGTCGAGGCCGCCGATCGCCAGCGCGCCGCCCGCGCCGGGGGCGACCGCCGGCAGCTGGACTGCCGCCGGCAGCGTCGTCGAGGAGGCGACGCGCAGCGCCGGCGGCGCGCTGATGGCGCCCTTGGCGCGAGCGGAGGCCGAGGTGGAGGCGTTTGCGTGTGCGGGCGTGCGGCTCTGCGTGCCGCCGCAGGCGCTCAGGCCGAGCGCAAGCGCCGTGACGAGCAGCGGCGCGAAGGTCGCCCGTCCGGCGAAGCTCGTGCTCATCCAGCGGTGCGCCCGCAAGCGCCTCGCCGCGCGACGTGTTGCGGCTCGGCTGCTCGGCGACACCGGGGCAGCTTGTTCACAGCGCCTAAAGCCGATGTGAGCGGGCGATGAGAACCCGCTTAGGAGCGCTCCGCCGAGGTCGCGCGCATGCCCTCAGCCAAAGAACAGCTCCGCCGTCGCATAAAGGGCCGGGTCGAGCAGCTTGGGCTCGCGCAGCGCCTCGGCCAGCGGCGTCAGCACGATCTGCGTGCCGCGCAGGCCGACCATCGCGCCGAAGCGCCCGCCGATCGCGGCGTCCATCGCAGCGACGCCGAAGCGCGTGGCGAGCACGCGGTCGAACGCCACCGGGCTGCCTCCGCGCTGCACGTGGCCAAGGATCGTCACGCGACTGTCGTATCCGGTCAGCCGCTCCAGCTCGTCCTCCAGCGCGACGCCGATTCCGCCCAGGCGGGCATGGCCGAACGCGTCGGTGGCGGCGTCCTCGCGCGTGTGCAGCGTGCCCTCGAGCGGAATCGCTCCCTCGGCGACGACCACGATCGAGAAGTTCGGACCGCGAGCATGTCGGGCGCGCAGGTGCGCGGCGACGTCCTCGACGTCGAACGGTCGCTCGGGAACGAGGATCGCGTCTGCGCCGCCGGCGAGTCCCGCATATGTCGCGATCCAGCCGGCGTGGCGCCCCATCACCTCGAGCACCATCACGCGGTTGTGCGACTCGGCCGTCGTGTGCAGCCGGTCGATCGCGTCGGTGCCGATCTGCACGGCCGTCTGAAAGCCGAACGTCATGTCGGTGCCGCCGAGGTCGTTGTCGATCGTCTTGGGCACGCCCACCACCGGAACGCCCTGCTCGTGCAGGCGCAGCGCCACGCCGAGCGTGTCCTCGCCGCCGATCGGGATCAGCGCGTCGATCTCGCGCGCGCGCAGCGTGTCGCGCACCGCCGCAACGCCGACCAAGCCCTGCGGGCTCGGTGCCCCGCCCTCGGCGAACGGGTTCGTGCGCGAGGTGCCGAGGATCGTGCCGCCGCGCGGGAGGATGCCCGACGTGCTCGCGCGCGTCAGCTCATCGCCGTCGTCGGCGAGCACGCCCGCCCAGCCGTGACGGAAGCCGACGACTGCGCCGTCCGGCTCGGCCAGGCCGCGGCGCACGACCGCGCGGATCACCGCGTTCAGGCCGGGACAGTCGCCGCCGCCGGTCAGCAGCCCGACGCGCACGGCGGCCCTCCGCTCGTGGTGGAGGCCTGCACGGGGAGCCTCAGATGCCCTGCCCGGGCAGAAACTCGTTGGTGAACGGCTGCAGTTCGGCGCCAGGGTCGTGTTCGAGCAGGTGGTGGGAGAACATCCAGGTGGCGAAGGAAGCCCACGCCGTCGGGCTCTGCCAGCCGTAGGGCTTGCCGGCCTGCGCCGGCACGGTCGCCGGCAGCGTCTTTTCGATCGTCGCCACCTGCAGCTTGGCTTCCAGCGAGGGGTTGGCCTTGACGACGAGCGCCGCGGCGGCCGCCGGATCGGCGCGCACCTCGCGCTGGCCGCGCGTGAGCGCCGCCAAGAACGCGCGCAGATCCTGTCCGCGCTTGTGCGCCTCGTCCTCGCGCACGACGAGCACGAGCTCGTCGTAGGTCGGCACGCCGGCTCGGTCGACGGGGATGATCAGCGGGTGCTTGCGCAGCTTCTGCAGCTGCAGGCCCTCGACGTTCCAGAATCCGCCGAGCGTCGCCGCGACCTTGCCCGAGAGCATCGCCGGGACGAGGTTGAAGCCGACGTTGACTTCCTTGACGCTCGCCGGATCTGCGCCGGCGGCCTGCAGGGCTGTCTTCAGCTCGGCGGCCTGGTAGGGGATTCCGGCGGTGCCGACGGTCTTGTGCGCGAGGTCGGCCGCCTTGCGCACGTGGCTGGACGGCAACGCGATGATCGACGTCAACGGGCGCTGCACGAGCGCGCCGATCGACACCAGCTTCAGGCCCTGGTCGCGCGCGCTCAGCAGTTCGGGCTCATAGGAGATCGCCATGTCGGCCTTGCCCGCCGCGAGCAGCTTCAGCGGCGCCGACGGGTCTGACGGAGCCTGCGGGCGCACGTCGAGCCCAACCGCGCGGAAGTCGCCGTGCGCAATCGCCGAGTACAGCGAAGCGTGGTCGGCGTTGGGATAGAAGTCCAGCACGACCGTGAACGGCTTGGCGCCGGACGCAGAGATCGTGTCCTGCTTGGAGCCGCACGCGGCCAGGGCCGCGAGCGAGACGAGCGCCAGCGCCAGCGCGACGGCTCGTCGCGCGGCGGGGGTGCGACGGACGGCGGGACGTGCTCTCACGGTGTTTCTCCTCCTGGTTGGGCGGCCCAAGGGGCCAGGGCGCGCTCGGCGAGCGTGAGCGCGTAGAAGCAGGCGATCGCCAGCGCGAACAGCACCAGCGCAGCAGCGTACGCGCGCGGGGTCTGCAGCACGGCCAGGTCGGCGTTGATCTCGTGACCGAGACCGGCGTGCGCGCCGCTGGTGATCGTCTGGGACTCGGCGATGTAGGCGCCGATCACGCCGACCGCCAGCGCGATGCGCGCGCCGCTGATCGCCGCCGGCAGCGCGGCCGGCAGCTCGGCGAAGCGGAAGGCCTGCCAGCGCGACGCGTCCAGCGTGCGCAGCAGCTTCAGCTGATCGCGCTCGATGCGCCCGAGTCCGTCGACCGTCGTGACGAGCACGGGAAAGAAGCAGATCAGCACGATGACGGCGAGCTTGGGCAGCATGCCAAAGCCCCACCAGAAGACCAGCAGCGGCGCGATCACGGCGATCGGCAGCGCCTGTGAGCCGACCGCCAGCGGATAGACCGCGCGACGCAGCGTGTCGGAGAAGTGGATCAGCACCGCCAGGGCGAAACCGAGCACGAGCGCAAGCGCGATGCCCAACACGACCTCCTCGGCCGTGGGCACGAGGTTGCCCGCGATGAAGCCGGCGTTGTTCCACAGCGAAGATGCGACTTCGTGGGGCGCCGGCAGCACGAAGGAGCTCGCAGTGCCGGCGTCCGCGTAGAGCTCCCAAGCGCCCAGCAGGATCGCCAGCAGGGCCAGCGGCGCCAGCAGCGAGCGCGCGGCCCGGCGCCTGCGCCGGCCGATGCGCGCAGCCGCCGACGACTGCGGCGCGCCGGCATGCGTGCTCTGCAGGCGCGGCTCGCTCACGCGGGCCCCGTCGTGTTGCAGCGTGCCCGCGCGAGCAGCTCAAGCGCGCGCTCGCGCAGCGCGACCACCGCGCCGTCCGTGCGCGCGCGGGGGCGGGGCGCGGACACGGCCAGCTCGCCGACCACGCGTCCCGGCCGAGGCGAGAGCACGAGCACGCGGTCTGCGAGCACGATCGCCTCCTCCACGTCGTGCGTCACGAGCACGACCGTGCGTGGCTCGCTCGCCAGCGCGCTCGCCAGCCAGTCCTGCATCTCCGCGCGCGTGATCGCGTCCAGCGCGCCGAACGGCTCATCCAGGCAGAGCACCGGCTTTCCCGACAGCAGCGTGCGCGCGAAGGCGACGCGCTGGCGCATGCCGCCCGACAGCTCGGCTGGATGCGAGTGCTCGAAGCCGTCCAGCCCGAGCTGCGCGAACAGAGCGGCGGCGCGGTTTCGCGCCCTCACCCGCGGGACGTGAGCGATGCGCAGCGCCAGCGCGGCGTTGTCGACGGCGCTCAGCCACGCCAGCAGCAGGTCGCGCTGGGGCATCAACACCGCCGGCTCGCATTCGATCGCCCCGCGCTGGGGCGCCTGCAGGCCGCAGATCAGCTCCAGCAGCGTCGTCTTGCCGCAGCCGCTGGGCCCGACCAATGCGAGCACCTCGCCGTGGCGCGCCTGCAGCGATACGCCCGCGAGCGCCGGCACGGGCGAGCCGCGCCGGTCGGTGAACGTGTGGGCGACGTCGCGCAGCGCGATCGCGAGGCCGCCGACCCGCCCGCCGGCCGGCGGTGCTGGAGGGTGGGTGATCGTGCTCGGCACTTCGCTCCCTTCGCGGGCATTACCCCACAGGTTCTAAGGGTCGGCGCCGGGGGAATCGCTTCCCGTGCGCCATCTCAGCCGGCCTTCCCGCCAGCACCCCTGGGTATCGGTTTGCTGTCGCGGATGCTATCGCGCGGCGCGTGGCGCGTCAGGCGGCGACGACCGGCCGGGTCAGCGCCCGGACGAAGTCCTCGAGCTGGCCGGTCGTCCAGCACTCGAACGCCTTGCAGTGCTCCTCGTAGGCGGCGATCACCGAGTCGCCGTAGTTCCAGTACAGGCGCGGCTCGGGGTTCAGCCAGAACGTGCGCCCGGCGCGCGCGGCGATCTGCGCGAAGATGTCTGCGCGCGGGTCGCGGCCGTTGGTGCGAGCGTCGCCGAGCACGATGACGGTCGCGCGCGGATGCAGGTCCTCCTCGACCTGCACGAGGAACTCCGACCACACGCGCCCGTAGTCGGTGTAGCCGGAGATGTCGGCGACCCCGGCGTCCGAGCCGATGCGTTCGGAGACCGTCTTGAAGTTGCGCTCGTGTTCGAAGATGTCGGTGACCTCGGAGATGCGCTCGATGAACACGAACGAGCGCATCTTGCGAAACGTGTCGTGCAGCGCGTGCAGCACCGACAGGAAGAACACCGACGCCGAGGTGACGCTCGTGGACACGTCGCAGAGCACGTAGATCTCCGGTCGTTTGGGCCGGCGCGGGCGGAACTTCAGCTCGACGGGAACACCGCCGGTCTGCAGCGACGCACGCATCGTGCGGCGCATGTCCACGTGCGCGTGGCGGCGGTGACCGCGCATCTGCATCCCCTGCGTGGCCAAGCGCCGGCGCAGCTGCGCGACGACGCGGTGCACGGCGGCGAGGTCGGCGAGCGGCCCCGACGGCAGCGCACGGTCGAGCTCGCCCAGCGCCCGCGCCGGCGGCAGGTTGCCCGTGCGCTCGATCTGCGAGCGTTCGAGCTCGCGGCGCATCAGCGCCTCGAAGCGACGCAGCGCGTCGCGCGGCAGCCCGTCGTGGCGCGGGTCGTCCTTGGGCAGGTCGGGCTGGGGCTCGGCGCGCAGGCCAAGCGCGCGGCGGATCCGCTGCACGTCCACGCCGATCACGCCCGAGCCCTCCTGGCGGCGCGCGAAGGCTGCGATGGCCATACGCGCGAGGTCGCGCATCGCGCCCTCCGAGCCGTCCCTCAGCGCCGCCGCGATCTCCGCGCGCAGCGCGTCGAGCTCCTGCTCGGTGAGCTCTGAGAGATTCGCCAGATCCTCCTCGCGCACGCCCTCGCGCGAGGCCGCCAGCTCGACCGCGCGAAAGAAGAAGCGCTCGAACACCAGCTCGAAGATGCGACGGTCCTCCTGGCTCTTGGCCAGCGTCGCCGCAAGCGCCTCACGGAAGTCCTCCTGGGAGGTCCAGCTGATCTCGCGCAGCACTTCAAAGGCGTCCAGCAGCTCTGAGGTGCCGACCGCCACGCCTTCGCGGCGCAGCTCCTCGCCGAGCTCGAGGATGCGCGCGGGCATGCCCTCGGGCCGGCCCGCCGCGCCCCGCGGCGCGGCTTCCGGCTCAGGCGACATCGGCGGGCGATCCGAGCTTCAGCCCCACCCGCTCGGCGACCACGTCCATGTCGGAGCGGTGCTTGACGATCACCGACATCGTCTCGGTGAAGGTCTCGGAGTCGATGTCCTGCGCGCCCAGCAAGAGCAGCGCACGCGCCCAGTCGATCGACTCGGCGATCGACGGCGGCTTCTTCAGGTCGAGCGCGCGCACCATGCCGATGACCTCGACGAGCCTGCGCGCGACGGTCTCGCTCAGGTCCGGCGCGTGAAGGCGCACGATCTCGAGCTCGTGCT